>JBFKNO010000280.1:0-3974 GCA_041629275.1 Nitrospiraceae bacterium | reverse complement strand
GACGGGCGTCCACGCGAATGTCGCCGCGGCCGGGGCCCCGGCACCCCTGCATCTGTCGTGGACGTCTCCGCCGCAAAACTCTCACCTCATCGTACAGTCGGGCTCCGGACGTCCCCAACAGGCCTTGTGAGCGGGGATGAATACACAGCCAAGGTGATTTTGGACAGCAGTGCTCCCGACCCCCCTTCGACTTCGAAAGCCTTATTCCTGGTTTTCGAGCTTTTTTCGCAGGTCGATGAGCTCGCGCTCGAGCGCCTCGAATCGCTCGGCAATGGGGTCGGGAAGGTTGATGTGGTCCATGGTGGCTTCCGGCAGGCGGGTCCCCTCGGTCTTGATCACACGGCCGGGCACCCCGATGACTGTGGAGTTCGCGGGGACCGACTTGAGCACGACCGAGTTGGCGCCGATCTTGACGTTGTCCCCGATCCTGATCCCCCCGAGGATCTTGGCGCCGGCCCCCACGACGACATGGTTGCCCAGAGTCGGATGGCGCTATCCCCGCTCCTTGCCCGTCCCGCCGAGCGTGACACCCTGGAACAACGTCACGAAGTCGCCGATCTCGGTGGTCTCGCCGATCACGACCCCCATGCCATGGTCGATGAAGAACCCTCGCCCAATCGTCGCCCCTGGATGAATCTCGATTCCCGTCAGCAGTCGGGTCAGCTGGGAGATCGCGCGGGGCAGCAACGGGACATGCCGCGCCCAGAGCCAATGCGCAAACCGATAGGCCAACAGGGCATGGAGCCCCGAGTAGGTGAACATGACCTCGAGGCGACTGGTCGCCGCCGGATCGCGGTCGAAAACGGCTTTAACATCGTCCCGTAACGTGTTGAACATGGCGGTTACGTGGCTGACAAGCAGCAGGCTGACACGCGAAGAATGTATCGGACAGGGGACTAAATTGGCAAGCCCGGCCATGACTCCGGGTCGAGAATGACTACCGGGGCGCTGGTGAGTCCAGCTCGCTCAGAGGTCTGTCCGTCATCACCGCAGTCGCTGGCGGGGATGACAGCATGGGACGCTCGACTTCATCTGGTCAGCCGACTTCCTGTCAGCTCCTGCCTTGTGCGATCAAACAGACCGCCTGTGCGGCAATGGCCTCCTCACGGCCGACCGCATCCATCCCCTCGCCGCTCTTGACCTTGACGTTGACCACATCCCCGCCGACCCCCAGGGTCTTCGCAACCTGCTCCGCCATGGCCCGCAGATGGGGCCCGAGCCGGGGCGCCTGTGCGATCACGACGGCATCCACGTTGATCACCTGGTAGCCGCTCTTGTCCAACATCCGCCCCACTTCCTGGAGGAGCACCAGGCTGGCGATGTCCTTGTACCGCGGGTCCGCGCTGGGGAAGTACGTCCCCATGTCTCCCTTGCCCATCGCGCCCAGCAACGCGTCGCAGACGGCATGGACGAGGGCGTCAGCGTCCGAATGGCCGACCAGCCCCTTTGCATGAGGGATCTCGACGCCGCCGAGCACGAGCCGACGGCCCTCCGCGAGGGGATGAAGATCGTATCCGATTCCGATACGCATAGCGTAGAGGCCTCGTAATTGGGTAATTGGGTAACTAGGTAGTTGAAAGAAAGTCGGAGAACTGAGCGGAGGGTATATCTCAATTACTCAATTACCCAATTACCAAGTTACCCAATTACCTTCCCTCCTGGCGGGCCGCAAGAATAGCTTCTCCGATGGGCAGATCCTCCGGCCGCGTGACCTTGATATTGTCTGCGCGGCCTTCCACGATGGCGACGGTGTGGCCGTACCGCTCCAGCAACAGCGCGTCATCGGTCGCATGTACGCCTTCCGCCCTCGCCTTGTCGTGCGCTTCCCGCAGCAGGCTCGCCCGGAAGGCCTGCGGGGTCTGCGCGAGCCAAAGCTGTTGCCGGTCTATGGTCCGCTGAATGAGCATGTCTTCCGAGGCCACTTTGACCGTGTCCCGCATGGGGATGGCGACAATCGCGCCCCCCACCTCCCGGGCGCGCGCGACCACCCGCTGGATCATGTCCTCGGTCAGGAATGGGCGGACCGCATCGTGCACCAAGACCACATCCAGATCGTCGCCGGCTGTCTGGAGGGCATGGCGGACCGAATCTTGTCGTTGCACGCCGCCCGCGACCACCTGGCTGACCTTGGTGAGCTCGTATCGCAACACGATGTCCGCCTGGCAGGAGTGCCGGTCGGATTCCGGCACCGCAAGAATGATCTCGGAGACGACCGGGGAAGCCTGCAATACACGCAGCGAATGGACGAGGAGTGGAAGGCCGCCGAGGAGCATGAACTGCTTGGGAACCGCGCTTCCCATCCGGGCGCCTCGCCCGGCGGCCGGGACGAGCGCGACGACTCGTTCAGCCACGTGCGACCTGGTACTCGAACTTTTCCGTCTCTTCGCGCAGTTTCGTGAAGATCATCCGCCCGGCGGTGGTCTGCAGCACGCTTGTCACGATCACGTCGACGTTCCTGCCGATGCAGCGCTTGGCGTTGTCCACCACGATCATCGTGCCGTCGTCCAGATACGCCACGCCCTGCCCGGCTTCCTTGCCCTCCTTGAGCACGAACACGCGAATCGTCTCCCCGGGCAGCACAACCGGCCGCAACGCGTTGCACAGCTCGTTGATGTTCAGCACCCGGACCCCTTGGAGCTCCGCAACCTTGTTGAGGTTCAGATCGTTGGTGATGACCTTGGCCCCGACTTTCTTTGCCAGCAGCACGATCTTGGAATCGACCTCTCGCACCTGCGGGAAATCGTCGTCCACGATGCGCACGTCGATATCGACCATCTTCTGGACCTTGTTGAGAATGTCGAGACCGCGCCGTCCCCGCGCCCGCTTGAGCGAGTCCGAGGAATCCGCGATGTGCTGGAGCTCGTTCAAAATGAACTGGGGAACGAGGAACGTGCCTTCGAGGAAGCCTGTTTCGCAGAGGTCGGACACCCGCCCATCAATGATGACGCTCGTATCAAGAATCTTGCTATGAGGCCCATGCGCGCCCGAGGGCTCCGTGACCTTCGCCGCATTCACGATCCGCTCCTTCCCGAACCGGCCGCCCAGCATCGCACCGAGATAAGGAATCCCGATGATCAAGAGCAGCCCCACCAACTGCAGAACCGCGGGGTTCAGGGCAAAGATCCCGGTACCCACCCAGTGCGCCAGTCCCGCCAGCCCGAGGCCGGCCCCCAACCCGGCGAGCCCTCCGATGACTTTGCCGAGCGGCAGCATTTGCAGGCCGTACTCGGCCGCCACGATCACACCACCGGTGATCACCCCTAATGGAACCCACAGCCAGGCTTCCAAGCCAAACGGCCCCTCCCCTTTCGAGAACAGGGCCACTCCCGCAAGGGCGCCAATGAGCACCGCAAATATGCGTCTCACCATAAAGGTACCCTCCTTTTGGGGGGGATCTTAGCATGAGTTCGATTGTGTGTCACATTGAAGTCGGGAATGCAACAAGGCTTGACGGCCCCGGCGCCCTCTCGGCCATCCGGCAGCCCCCGCGGATATGTACGACGTAGGGCCAGGAAGTCGCGTCTCCCTTGTGGAGCCCCACGGCTTCGCCGCCGAGGCGCTTATCACCAGCGAAGCTTCCGCCTCCGCCGGGGCTTCCCCTTGCGCTGACGCGTCAGGGCACAGGACAGGGGGCGGGTCGAGGAGCAAGCCAGGCCTTGGTGAGGACGGGTGCCACGTTCAATCCGCGCGAGCCACGCGCTCGGGCTGCTCCCCGATCTGCACGGGGAGGCGTTGCTCCTGACCGTGTCGGAGAATCGTGAGCGAGACCTGCTTCCCGACCTCCGTCACCGCCACGAGATTACGGAGCTGGGTCGCATGTTCGACCGCTTTTCCCTCGAGCTCGACAATGACGTCTCCCCGCTGGAGGCCGGCCCGCTGGGCCGGGCTGCCGTCCAAAATGTCGCTGACCAGCACACCCTTTGGCTCCGCCATGCCGACCTCTGCCGCCAGGTCGGGCGTCACATCCTGGATGG
>JBFKNO010000279.1:0-3981 GCA_041629275.1 Nitrospiraceae bacterium | reverse complement strand
GAATCCACGCGGTGCCGTCAGGCCACCCTCCACCTTCGGCGCGGCCTGCTCGTGTCGCTTGAGCTCCTCCTCAGTCGGCAGGAACTTCAGGATGCGATTGTTGCCGCTGTCGACGACGTAGACGCCGCCCTCCTTGTCCACTGCGAGGCCGGACGCATAATTGAGCTGCCCCTCGTGGATCCCCCGGTTTCCCCAGGAGCAGAGGAAGGTCCCGTTGCCGTCGAATTTCTGGACCCGATGGTTGCCGCTGTCCACCACATAGACGTTTCCGAGCGCGTCGCAGGCCACGCCCCACGGCGACTTGAACTGGCCCGGCCCACTGCCTTCCCGGCCCCATTTCGTGAGGTAATTGCCGCGAGCATCGAACTTCTGGATGCGGTGGTTCCCTTCATCCGCTACATAGATGTTGCCAACGAAGTCGATCGCGACCCCGCGGGGATAATAAAACGCGCCGTCGAAGCTCCCGTCCCGACCCCATTTGAGCAGCGCCGTTCCGTCGGACCGAAATTTCTGCACGCGGGCATTACTGGTATCCGAGACGTACAGGTTCCCTTCCTTGTCCGTCGCCACCCCCCAGGGCACGTCGAACTTGCCCATGTCCGCGCCTCGCCAGGCAAAGCCGAATTTGCCCCAGGCCCGAAGCACGTTTCCGTCGGGATCGAACTTCTGCACGCGGTTGTTTCCGCTGTCCGCGACGAAGACGTTGCCATCGGGATCCGTCGCCAGTCCCCGAGGATAGTAGAAGAACCCTTCCTCGGAGCTCGGGTCGCCGCCCCACCGGGCGATGAACTTGCCGTCCTTGTCGAACTTCTGCACGGAATGGTTGTCCGTGTCAGCCACGTAGATGTTGCCGTCCTTATCCAGCGTGATACCGGTCGGAGAGCTGAATTCCCCGTCATCGACGCCTTCCGCCCCGAACGACAGGGCCAGCAGGTAGGGTGAGGGGACCGCCAGGACCTCCTCAGACTCCGGGCTCTCGCCCCTCTCGGTCATCACCGTCACGACGTAGTGGTAGCAGGTCCCGTTGGCAAGATCTTCGTGGATGTAGGGGGAAGAGGGGCCCTCTATGCAGGTCCCTTTTTCCTTGGTCACGCCCAGTTTCGCGGCAAAGTCTTCGGCGCCGGCAATGGGTCGGGTCAGGTCGGAAAACTTGATCTGCACCCCTTTGGACGTCATGAAGTACACGTTGTAGTACATCGCGTTGGGAACGGGATCCCACGTCAGCAGGGCTCGTCCATTGCCCGGCTTGACGACGACATTCGCCGGCGGTGGCGGAAGCTCATCCTCCTCCAAGGTTCCGCCCGCGCCCCATTCATCCGGTCCGCCCTGCGCACGGAGTGCCACTCGCTCACGATGTCCGCCCCACGACCACTCATCCAAAAGCCATTGCTTCATGACGTGTCCCGCCTTCCGTTAGCTCGCCGGCATGGCTGAGAAGAGATTGAAATTTCTCAAGAAACTGGGGTGTTTCAACAAGTTAGACGGGTGATCGTAGCAAACGGCTGAGAAGCAAGTCAAGGCGAGTGGAGGCCGGACGCCGGCGCGGGTCCGGGCCCTGCGGAGGATCACGAGGATGGCGCGTCGAGGCCGGGCGAAGCCGAGGCCGGATCGTCCTCGTCCGGGTGGTCCGGCTCGCCCTGCTCACAGTCGATGCGAATGGGGTCATCGCCCTCAAGGAGGGTGAATTGCTCCGGTTCCCCGAGCTCCTGGAACTCCCGCAAGGGCGGCAGCTCGGCGAGGTCGCGTAGCCCGAAGTGCTCGAGGAAGAACTTGGTCGTGCCGTACATGATCGGACGGCCGGGGACATCCTTTCGGCCGACCATGCGAATCAGCTTTCGTTCGAGCAGGGTGCGAAGCACACCCGACGTCTCCACACCCCTGATCTTCTCGATTTCCCCCCGCACGATCGGCTGGCGGTAGGCGATGATGGCCAAGGTCTCGAGCCCTGAGCGAGACAGCTTCGGCGCCGCCTTGACCTTTTCCAGTCGCTTGATCCACGGCGCGTAGTCCGGCCTCGTCATGACGCGAAACCCGCCCGCGACCTCGACGAGTTGGATTCCCCTGCCCGCCTCATCATACGTCGCCTGAAGGAGGCGAAGGGCTCGCTCGACCTCGGTCTTGGAGACCTCTCCGAGCACCGACGCCAGACGTTCCAGCGTCAGCGGGTCGGGCGAGACGAACAACATGGCCTCGACAATGGCTCCCAGCTCCTGCTCCTCCAACACCGACGGCAAGGAGGGCTGCTCCTGCGCACCGGGTCCATTCCACCCGTTCCCGTCCTTCTCACCGTTGTGATGCTCCGGCTCGAGGGACGCGACCGACGCCTCGTGGCTCAGGTGATCTCCGTTCCCCGGGACATCCATATTGTCAGTCCTCCTCCGCGTGATCGACGGCTTCCGACGTTTCGGGTCCGTCGGCCTCCGTCACGAGTGAATACGCGCGGGTCACCAAAATCGATCCAAACATCTCCGTCTGATACACGCGGATCACTTTGATCCGGACGAGCTCCAGCAAGGCCAGGAAGGTGACGATCACGACCGCCTTCTGTCGCTCCCCTTCGAAGAGCGAGAGAAAGGCGACGGACTCCTCTCCCTCCAGCCTCTCCAGGATCACGTTCATGCGATCGCGCACCGTCAGGTGCTCCGGCATGATCTCGAGCACGGATTCCTGCGGCAGCCGTGCGATCACCCCTTGCAGCGCATCGACGAGGTCGAACAACGTCAGGCTGTCCAGGGTCATCGGCAGGGCCGGCTCCCCCGAGACGGGCGCGGGCTCCTTCCCGAACACGTCGCGCCAGAGGCGCTCCCGGCCATCGAGCTCCCGGGCGGCTTCCTTGAATTGCTTGTATTCCAGGAGCCGGCGGACGAGTTCCTCGCGAGGGTCCGGCCCGTCCTCGTCGTCCTGCTCCCGATCGTCCGTCGGCAGCAGCAGCTTGGATTTGATCTTGAGGAGCGTGGCCGCCATGACGAGAAACTCACCGGCAACGGATAAGTTCAGCGACCGTACGGCGTCCAAATACTGCAAATATTGGGCGGCAATCAAGGCGATGGGGATGTCGTAGATATTGATCTCATTCTTTTTGATGAGGTGCAAGAGAAGATCCAAAGGCCCTTCGAACATCTCCAGCCGGACGTGGTAGGCCTCCGTGTTGGGGTCCGAAGAATCCGCCCTGGGCTCGAATAGCTCCATCGGGGCCTTATACCAATTCCTAGGGGGTCTAGGCAAGGCCCAATTCAAGATCTTGTGGGTCCTGGCCCCAGTGGGAGCCTATCCGCGCCGCCGCGTGCGGAGCAGAAGAAGGGTCAAGACGAACAAGACGGCGGCAATGGCGTAGAGCACCCGGGGATCCTGCCCGGCGCCGCTTTGTGGACGCGACCGTGCCGAGGTGGTGCGCGAAAATCGAGGTTCGCGGTCGAAAAAGGCCGTGGCGAAGTCGTCGGCGCCGTGGAACTCCGCGTGGGAGAAATCCGCGAGACCGCGGAAGGTTGTGCGCCGGAAATTCGCGTCCGCGTCGAAGATCGTATACAGAAAAAACGCCTCGCGCTGGAAGAGCGCTTCCGACAGATCCAGCGGGCCTTGGAAGCGACTCCCGGAGAACCCTGCCCCCTGGCGGAACCGCGCCCGGGCAAAGCTGGCCTCCCTCATGAACCCCACTTCTAGAAACTCGGCCATGCCCGTGAATGTCGCCCCCACGAAGCCTGCCGGCCCCATAAAGCGCGATCGGTGAAACCGTGCGCGCAGGCCGAACGACACATCGTCGAACCGCGCGTCCTCGAGGAATCGCGCCTGTATGAAAAACGCCTCGTGCTCGAAGCGGGCGCGCGACACCTCAACCGGTCCGACGAACACCGTGCGCGTGAAGTCAGCGGAGCGGTGAAAGGTCGTTCCCGCCAAGGTTACCGGCCCACCCATGATCAGATACCCTTTGGTCGGATTGGCCGTCACCTGCCCGCGCACATAGGAGTCCTGGATGGACAATCG
>JBFKNO010000278.1:0-4012 GCA_041629275.1 Nitrospiraceae bacterium | reverse complement strand
GCCGCTGGATTGACGAAGGTGGTCTTCCCATCCCGATCCAGCCCGTAGATGCCCTCACCAGCCGACTCGAGAATCAGCTCGTGCTGCTTGGACAACCTGCGAAGGGCGTCAATCGCTGTTTGCCGTTGCACCGCGACGGCAATCCGGTCCGCGACCGTGGCGAGCATGTCCAAGGTGAACTCGCTCAGCGGGTGCCGCGAGAAGAGCGCCATGACCCCCACCACCTCCGTCCCTCTCAGCATCGGATACCCTGCAAAGGAGACCAAGCCTTCTCGTTTGGCCCAATCCTGGTCATGCACCTGCGGGTCGCCAACCACGGCGTTGGTGAGGTGCGGCTTCTTGTCGGCCGCGATCTTGCCGATCTTGTATTGGCCGACCGCGACACGGCTATGCCGGCCATCGAGGTGGGTATACAAGCCAGCGCTGGCCCGTAACTCCAAGATTTGCTCGCTCGGACTCAGAGTCCAGATACGCGCAAAGGCAGCATGGAGGTGGCGTGTCAGGGCTTCAGCGCATCCCTGCAACTGCACCTGGAACGGATCCGGGCGATTGAGGACCTGTCCAACCTCCGCATCGAGCTCGAAGAGTCGAGCTCGCTCCCGCAAGGCTATTTCTGCCCGACGACGCTTGATCACGCTGTGTTGTGCGTAGAAGCCAAGGAGAAGAAAGGAAGAGAGCACCGTCATGCGGAGCAGGAGATCGTAGGGAGTCGGCGTGACCAGGACTTGGAACAGTCCGCCGCGATTGAAGACGAGGGCATCGACCAGCGCGTCGCCCACCCAGAAAAGCACACCGAGGCCACAAGCAAGGCCTGTGATCGGCCAGACCCGAGAAGAAAAGGAGCGATCGGTGTCACCGTCGGAATCCACCATGAACCTTCCCGGCCGGGGTGCCTAGGAGGAAAGTGGGACTAACTTCGCGTGGTTTCACCCGTCATCATCAAGAGGCGCCAGCATGTTCAACGTCAAGCTTGGCTGGGGTAAAGCTCTTAGGTTTGAAATCGTATCCCCTGCCGCCATTTTGCTCGCAGGCGAACGATAGCCGCAACCATTTTTTTCTGGGCCCGGCAAGAGATGCGCCGATGCACCTTGCAAATCAACGAGTTGTTCGTGGATCGTGCGGAAGGATTTTCGCAGGGGAAATAAATGGGGTCGGGAGTCATTTCTCCGAAGCCTTTCGGCCGCCTCACTTGCGCCCTCGCAAGTGAGCGAAGGACTGCAGAGAAAAGACTCCCGACCCCTTTTCTTCTGCCTTAGTGCGGTCGAACCGGAGCGCTGAGCAGGACAGGCGCGGCCCCCGCGCTCTTTCAATTCGATCTCAGAACAACTGCACTCGCTCCCCGACGCCTAACTTCAGTGCCTCGGCCGCGCTGCCCTCGCGGACGAAGATCTCCACCTGGCCGTTGCTGTTGGCCAGCGCCCCGGCACCGTCTTTGGGACCGTCCGCATAGCTCTTGCACAGCCCCTCGATGGTCACGCCGGCCAGTCGGACGGTCACGGTGGACTGCCGTGTCACGCCCTGCAGCTCCTTGAGGTGGAACTTGCCGATGTTCGTGATCAGGTTGCCGAAGCGGTCCACGTAGACGATCTGGCCCGTGAGCACCTTCGCCTCGACGCGGGGCTCCGGGATCGGGAGGCGTACGTAATCCTGCACCAGACGGCCGAACGACCCCGGCTGCTGGCCCCGCGTCAGCCAGGCGGCCGCCGGCGCGAAGACATCCCGTCCGTCGAAGGTCGTCCCTTCCGACTCGAGCCGGTACTGGCGATTCTCGATCTGGCGCACCTCCACCGAGAACTCATCCTGGTAGATGGGGCTGAGCAGGCCGTTGTCGGGAGCGACGAAATGGTAGCGGGAGGTGCTCACCAGCAGCGGGCGGCGGGACGTGCCGACACCGGGGTCCACGACCGCCACGTGGATGGTGCCGTCCGGGAAGTAGTGATAGCAGGCTTTCAAGAGATAGGCGGCCGCCTCGATGTTCTGGGGCGGGACATGATGGGAGAGATCGACGATGCGGGCCTGCGGGTTGATGCCGAGAATCACGCCCTTCATGCTGGCGACGAAGTAGTCCCGGTCCCCGAAGTCCGTGAGCAGCGTAATGACCGAGAGCGCGGGCGGCACGTCAAAGCTCCTCGAAGCGGATGCCGCGCAGCTCGTACTCGACCATGCGCGCCGGCGTCTTGACCTCGATGATATCCCCCACCCGATGGCCGATGAGCGCCCGCCCCACGGGCGACTGGACCGAGATCTTGCCGTCCTTGAGGTCCGCCTCGTCCTGGCCGACGAGCGTGTACTGCTTCTCCTCCTGGGATTCCGTCTCCAGCACCGTCACGGTGGCCCCGAACACGACGGTTTCGCTCGACAGGTTCGAGGTGTCGATCACCCGCGCGTCCGCCAGCTTGTGCTCGAGCTCCTTGATCCTCGACTCGATGAAGCCCTGCCGCTCCTTGGCGGCCTCGTACTCGGCGTTCTCGCTCAGATCCCCGTGCGCGCGCGCCTCCGCGATGGCCTCGATGATCTTCGGCCGCTCCTCTCGCTTCAGCCGATCGAGGTCGGCCTTCAGCATTTCGTAGCCCTTCTTCGTAATCGGAGTGGTCATAGGACAAACTCTCGGGTTCGCGTTCAGCGGCAAGCGAGGGCCAGCGGTCATCTCACGCTGACCCCTGACCGCTTACCCCTGACCGTGTCGTGGTTGATGATATTCCTGCAGCGACCGAATGGTGATCCCCTTTTTCACGACCGCCTCGATCGCCCTGACGGCCGCCCGCGCGCCGGGCATGGTCGTGTAGTACGGCAACCCCTTGTGCAGGGCTTCGCGACGGATCGACAGCGAATCCTCGTGGGAGGACTGGCTCCCGACCGTGTTGACCAAGAGATTCACCTCCCCGTTCTTGATGTGGTCCACGACGTGGGGCCGTCCCTCCGTCACCTTGTTCACCGTCACGACCGGGACACCGTGCTCTCCAATGTAGGCCGCCGTCCCCCTGGTCGCCTCGACTTGAAAGCCGAGCTGGTGCAAGCGTGTGGCCAGCTCCAGCGCCGCCGGCTTGTCCCGATCCTTGACGCTGATGAAGGCCGTCCCGCCGACCGGCAGGTTCACGCCCGCGGCCGACTGCGACTTCGCGAAGGCCCATCCGAACTCGCCGTCGATGCCCATGACCTCGCCGGTGGACTTCATCTCCGGTCCGAGGAGCACGTCCACGCCCGCGAACTTGGTGAAGGGGAAGACCGCTTCCTTGACGGACACGTGCCGCGGGCTCGCCTCCCGTACGAATCCCAGATCCGCCAGCGTCCGGCCGATCATGACCTTCATCGCGAGCTTGGCCAGGGGCACGCCGATGGCCTTGCTCACGAAGGGCACGGTGCGCGAGGCGCGGGGGTTCACTTCCAGAACGTAGACCGTCCCCCTCCTGACCGCGAATTGCACGTTCATGAGGCCGACGACGCCCAGCTCGAGCGCCAGCGCCCTCGTCTGGCGGGCGATCTCCTCGACGATCGCCGGCTCGAGCGAGTACGGCGGCAGCGAGCAGGCGGAGTCGCCCGAGTGCACGCCGGCTTCCTCGATGTGCTCCATGATCCCGGCGACCACGACCTGCCGCCCGTCGGAGATCGCGTCCACATCCACCTCGATCGCGTCTTCGAGATACTTGTCGATCAGCACGGGGTGATCCGGCGAGGTCTTGACCGCGGAGCGCATGTAGGACAGCAACACTCTTTCTTCGTAGACGATCTGCATGGCCCGTCCGCCGAGCACGTAGGACGGGCGAACCATGACCGGGTAGGAGATCTGCGCCGCGACTGCGACGGCTTCCTCGACGGATCTCGCCAGGCCGCTCGGGGCCTGCTGCAGCCCCAGCGTGTTCAGCAGCGGTCGAAAGCGCTCGCGGTCCTCCGCCCGGTCGATGGCGTCGGGGGTGGTGCCGAGAATGTTGACGCCCGCCCGTTCGAGCGGCACGGCCAGATTCAGGGGCGTCTGCCCTCCGAACTGCACGACGATCCCCAGCGGCCGCTCCGT
>JBFKNO010000277.1:0-4023 GCA_041629275.1 Nitrospiraceae bacterium | reverse complement strand
GGCGATCTCCAACGACGCCGGGCCGTTGTGATGTTCGATCGGGCCTCGCCTCGCTGATCTCTGACCTTCCGTTCCTCCTCTGCCTCGTCGTTTCCCGTTGGGCCTCTGCCCTCGTGGGGGAAGGGGGAGGGTGAGGGGGCCAAATCGAATCCAACCACTGGTCGGTCGTTCGCATCAGAAGTGGAATCCAATCCCCACGACTCCGTGGATCGCGTTGTAGTCGGCATCGAAGCCATCGAGGTTGCTCGTCTCTTTGAACTTGAACCTGGCCAACCCAGTAAACTGCCCCTCCGCGAACACGGCCCAATTTCTTGCCAGATAAAACCTGAGCCCGGCGAAGGCGCTCAACCCGGGCCGCCAATCGCCGGTTTTCAGAGTCAGGCTCCCATCGCTCTGGGAATCCGCGGTGACTTTGTCTTTGAGCTTCGCAAAGAAAAGAGCTGGCCCGGCCCCGATGTAAGGCTGGAGCCTCTTGCCGGGATAGCGTAAATTGAGCGCGAGGGGCGTCCAGGTGAGAACCTGGAAGTTGAAACCGGGAACGTCGGTGAACGTCGTAGCCCCTGCGGGTCCGGTGAGAGTGATGTCTTGCTGCTTGACGCCAGGACGGGTGAGGGATATGCGTGTCTCCAGCCCCACCCACCGGGTATCTCGAAAATAGTGCCCGAGCCGGGCTCCATAGAGCACCGACGAGTCGAGATCCAAGTCCGACTGGGTCAGTGAGGTGAAGCCCGCCGAGGTGATGTTGATGTCCTGGAGATCGCTGGGGAGCGTCACGCCCGTTTCCACGGCCAGGTAGGTCTCGGCCCGTGCCGAGGTCGCAAAAATGGCTCCAATCGCCAGCAGGGAGCAGCAGCAAACCAAAATGGCACGTGACTGTAGGGGCAGTATCATCATTCCCCTAGGTGCGAGCAAGTCCCATACCGGCGTCCAATAAAAGGTACATCGCCAGGAATAGCGACCGCCCGTTGTCCCCAAGCGTCAATTCTCAGACAACTGGCGCACCGAAGCAACGATCCGCGGCCTCGGTCGGCCTTCCGGACGGGACATTCCCGCACAGTCTCGTCGAAGGGCCATTCCAAAATGTACGGGTATGCCAATCGCCTCACAGGGAGGGCCGGTGACGGGCGTCGCCCCAGTGCACTCGGCATAGAAACGCCGGTTGGGCGAACGTTTTTGTGCGAATGGGGCGCAGGCTCCCTCTCCCCCGAAGCGGAGGAGAGGGGGCTCATGGGGCCAAGCGCGAAGAGAAGAACCTAAGGGCCCAAAAAACAAGCGCGGAAGCTGTTTCGGATTACCTTGAGCAAAGAGGGAACGGGAGTAGGTTGAGGATCGTGCTCAGCCGAACCGACTGTGGTGCTCCCAATTGAGGGACGTCCGCACGATGGCATCAAGATCGTCGTATCGAGGGGTCCAGTCCAATTGGGCCCGGGCTCGATCGCTCTGCGCGACCAGTATCGGTGGGTCTCCGGGACGACGCTCTTCTTCGATGATCTTGAGTCGGGTATTGGTGACACGCTGGACGCTCTCGAGCACCTCTCGGACGCTATAACCGCGCCCGTAGCCGCAGTTGAGCGTGGTCGAGCCCCCGCCTTTCTCGAGATAGTCGAGGGCGCGGAGATGGGCGGTCGCCAGGTCTTCGACATGAATGTAGTCGCGAACGCCGGTTCCATCGGGCGTGGGGTAATCCGTCCCATAGATCGAAAGAGACGGACGCTTCCCCGCAGCCGCCTCGCAGGCGACCTTGATGAGCAAGGTGGCATTTCTCGTGGATTGACCGATCCGACCCTCGGGGTCCGAGCCGGCCACGTTGAAGTAGCGGAGCGTCACGTAACGAAGGTTGGTGACCAGGGCCACGTCGCGAAGCATCAATTCGGTCATGAGCTTCGAGCTGCCGTAAGGATTGATGGGGCGGGTCGGGGCATCCTCGGTCACCGGCACCTCGTCCGGAATCCCGTAGACCGCGGCCGTCGATGAGAACACGAAACGTTGGATGCCGGCATCCAGGCAACAGTCGATCAGGGTGCGCGAGGCGCAGGTGTTGTTCAGGTAGTATTTGAGGGGGTTCCGGACTGACTCGGGCACGATCGTATGCGCGGCAAAATGCATCACGGAGCTAATGTCGTGATCGCGAAGGATCTGTCGGACGAGGGCGCGATCTCCCGTCTGTCCCACGACGAGAGTCCCGTGCAGGACCGCCTCACGGAACCCGGTGCTCAGGTCGTCGAGGACCACGACGCGGTACCCTGCCTCCCCAAGGTGGCGCACCACGTGGCTCCCGATATAACCGGCGCCACCAGTGACCAGCACCCCCTCCGCCATTTTCTTCGTCTCCTTCAGTTGGTCCGTCTTCACGAGGCCTTGGCAGTGTTTGTACAGGGCCTGCCGTCGAATCGAAACCCTGCAGAAGAGTGGTGCAGTTCGGAGGCGCTGACGAGGAATGAACGTCTCGCCGAAGGACTGCGCCTACAACCCCCCCATAGCCGCGGGAGCGAATCGTCTCGGCTGGAAGTCGCTTCATCATGATTTCAAATAGATACAGGGAATGGCGGCATAGCATGGAATTTGCTGTTTGGCCATGCTCAGGCCAGAATCGTGGCTCGTGATCTCGGTGCATCCGAAACGAAGGACGGGGAAAGTCCGAGGTCAGGTGCTTGCACAAGGATCTCGTTGGATCAGGTTCACCCGGACCCCACTGGCTAGAGCCGCACGAGCTGTCCGTTGCTCCGCAGGCTCCTGGTTTGTGTCGCGGCTTTGCGGTGGGGGGATGCTTTGCTTTCTGGCGATCTCCGTCCTCCTGTCGATACACATTGCCCAGGCGCAGTCCCCCACGACCGGGGCCCTGACGGTCACGTGGGACGCGAACCAGGAGCCCGACCTGGCAGGGTACAAGCTTTATGCGAGCACCAACCCGGGTGTCTATGCGGCGCCCATCGCCACCCTTCCGAAGGACGTCACGGCACAGCAGGTCACCGGGCTGCAACTCAATACGACGTATTACTTCCGGGTGACGGCCTTCGATACGTCGGGCAACGAGAGCCATCCATCGAACGAGGTCAGCGCGGTCGTCGGGACCTCGCCAGGAACGGTCACCGTGCCACACGTCGTGGGTGCCTTGCAGGTCGATGCCGAGGCGGTCATCTCCGCTGTGGGGCTCGTCGCGTCGAGCGTCGCGGTGAACGGTAGCCAGCCGGCGACACAGGTGTTGGGTCAAAACCCCGCAGCCGGCGCGCAGCTCAGTCAAGGATCACTGGTGACCCTGGAGGTCTCCACTGGACCGGTGGCCGTCCCCAAGGTGGTCGGGATGGCGCAGGCCGAAGCAGCGGCGGCCATCGTTGGGGCCAGCCTCCACACGGGCGATCTGATTCCAACCAGGCACCCAACGGCGCCTTCGGGAGAGGTGATCAATCAGCTCCCGGCGGCGGGGGCGAGCGTCGCGCCGGGAAGTGCCGTGGATTTGGTCGTGTCCTCGGGTCCCTCGGCCAGTGGGACAGGATCGGGGCAAGCGGCGGACGAGGGCGGGGGTGGGGGCGGGTGCTTCATCGCGACCGCAGCCTACGGCTCTCCGCTCGCCGAGGAGGTGCAGCTCCTGCGTGTCTTCCGCGACCGCTACCTGATGCCCAACGGCCCCGGGCGGATACTGGTCGCCACTTACTATACGCTGAGTCCGCCCGCAGCTCGGATGATCAGCAGCCACGAAACCTTGCGCGCAGCCACTCGCGCTGGCCTGGTGCCCGTGGTCTGGTGGGCCGGGCTCGCGCTCGTCTCGCCGCTGACGGCAATCCTGACCGGCTTGAGTCTCCTAGGTTCTGGCCTCGCGCTGTGCGTCGTCATCCTCCGTTTCCCGCTCTTTTCCGCCTCGACTCCGCGCGCGATTTTCCTCTGTAGCTGCGCCGTCTTACGGCGCCCACCTCGTCGCGTCTCCCGGAGGAGGCGGCATAAGATGCCGCAACTCCATCGATAGAGAAAGGCGTGTGTATACCGCTCCCTCTTCCCTGGGGGGAGAGGCCTGGGGTGAGGGGTGAG
>JBFKNO010000276.1:0-4045 GCA_041629275.1 Nitrospiraceae bacterium | reverse complement strand
CTGGGAGGGGCCACGGGTGTCCAGCGGGGTAGAAAACCCTTCTGCACGTACACGCGATGTAGGCCAGACCCCCGTTCATGTACAAATCCACCCCGTGGTGGCACAGGGACGGGTCGCTGGCCTTGGCCGCGCGCCACATGTGCCTGAGCAGGTGTCCGACGCGCTGAGCGTGTGCCTTGAGGCGCTGGAGCGTGTCTCTCATGCGCGGACCCTCCGTGGCCCCCGGAGTCTGTCCTTCAACTCATGGTCCTCGATTTCTCGGGCCCCCGCGCGGACTGCCGCCGCTCGCCGCGAGGGGGTAAGGTCATAGTGGTCTCCCTGGAACCAGGACCTCTTCAGACCGATACGGGCCGCGAACTCGTGAAGCTCGTCGAATGATGAGTCCCTGGAGACCACCATGTGGCACCACGCCGTTTGGCGCACCCCACGGAAAAACACCTTGGAGTGCGGGTATTGCCGGATAGAATCTACCATCACACTCATCATCCCCTCCCCGTAACGAACGCCTGCCTGGCCCTCTCGCGCTTCCTCTTGGACAGCTTCCGCATCTTCTTGGTGTTCATGACAACGTTTTTGGCCTGGCGCTTGGTGCCCTTCTTGATGTGCTCCGGTCGTTCGGTCTTGCACGCAAGACACTGGTAGCGACCGTGCTTTGCCGCGTGCCCATCATCCACCCTCACGTGCTCAGTGATGGTCAGGCATGACCCAAAGCAGTCCAGGAACTGTAGCCGCATGCTGTCGTGTGGATTGCTCATCCTATCTTGCCGCCGTAGGCCATATTAGAGAATGCGTAGGGAAATGCGGCTCTTTTAAAAACCGTCTTTCCTAGTCGTCCCTTCACGTCTTGTCCCTTGTCGTCCCTTGTCCTGCTATTCGGCCTGCCCAGCTTCGCCTGCGTCACCCCCGAGTCCTTCGGACGACGGTGCCCGCACTCGGTACACCGTAGGAGCCTGTCTCGCGGTCGGATATACCCGCGATGCTTGACCTCTGAGTGAATCGTGATGTCCTGGCACTTCCCCATGCACTCAACGTACTGGGCGCTCATTTTGACGCCGCCAGGAGAAGCCTGATGGTCGTGCCGATTACCAGGCAGGCGATAATCCAGGAGCCGACCGTGCGCTTGTACGGGTCATCGACCCAGAAGAGCACGGTGTAGACGGCGGCGGCGAGGCAGAAGCAGAGCCAAATCGTCCAGGCCACGCACACGAACTGTTTCTTGCGCGCAAGATTCACTTCCGCCTCCGACGCGTATTAAACGTAAGTCCCGGGTCGAATCTCCTGAGGGCCTCCGCAATCGGCCCCAGGGCTCTTGAGCGGCCATCCCAGTGGCGCTCACGCGCCCTGGCCCGTCTACCCATCAGAACCTGGCCCCTGGGACCATGATGGCCGCGTTGGCGGTCATCATCACCTCCCTGAGCTTCCGCATCGCCGCCGACCGGTCAGCTCCATGGGGGCATACCCTGAGTATCGCGGTGGCCATGAGCTTCGCGGCGACGCGAATCTCGTTGATGCGCTCGACCTGCTCATCTGTGGGCGAGTGATAGCGGAAGACCTCGTTGACGGCCTCGGCCAGGGAGAGGTCCGTGTTTCCGACCATGAACCGCTGGTTCTCCTGCCTGAATACCCCCGGGTCCTCGTGCTTGCCGTCGTCGGTATTCTCTTCTTTTTCCGTGACTTCGTTCATATGCAGAGCCTCCCCATCAAGATTCCAGCCAGCGCACCGGTGGACCACGTGCCCAAGATGAGCACGGAGAGCGTCTTCCCGCCGACATCGAAGGCCGGGTCGGGACCGCAGTCGGTGCAGAACGCACCCCTGGCCGTGACCCAGCGGGCTTCGACCATCTGCATCAGGTCCTCGCACCGGGAGCACCTCTCGACCCTGCTCCCGAAGTTGACGAACGTGGCACCGTCGGTTCGTCCCCGTACGGCCATCAGGACTGCCTCCAGGGAGGGCCGAAAACGGGGTGCGATGGTCTTGCGCGCGAGACTTTATCGACCACCCAAATCGCGGCGGCGACCAACCCCCAGTCGAGGATGCAGAACCCGACGCACATCATAACGCGACTTCCTTGGACTGGCACACGACGGGGCACTTCGCCAGGGACTTCTTCGCCTCCTCTACGAAGACCCTCAGCCTCTCGAGAGCGTTGAAATGGACCATCTCCGCGTCATACTGGGATGTCCCGGGCTCGGGCCCGAGGCCAGGCGGACGAAGCTCGGGGTCGGGGATGACCGGCACCTCGAGCGCCCGAATAGATTCCGCCAGGACACACTCGACCTGGGCCGAGGCGGCAGGGATGATGGTCGAACCGGGACCGCCTGGAATCTGAGCGCGGATGAAGTATCGCTTATCGAGCGCCTTGATAAGTCGGGGAAGGACGTATGGGAGCAGGTCCCCATTGAAGTTCGCCGTGTTGTGCCTCGAATTTGCGTCTCCCAACGCTTCGGCGCGAATACTACGAGCGAGGTCCTCCCGCGTGTCCATCTTTGTATCCCCCCGATTCCGGCAACACGAGCAACGGCATTCGTTCATCTGAATCCTCCTGTTTTCACGAACCCGTAAATGGCGATATCCGTTCGGCAGACGAGGCACCGGCAGTCCGGGAACCCGTGTCGCACGCCCGGCGCGCCGGTCATGGTGCGATGGCACCCGACGTAGGCGAGGTCGTGGTGTTCCTTGAGGAGCCCGTAGATATTGAAGCTCCCGGGAATCCCGGTAATATCCTTCGGCACCTCGATTTCCGGCAGGCGGTTTACCGGTTTGACGTCCTTCATCGTCTTTCCGAGAAGAAAATCAGACGTCCGCTTCTCCGCACTCTTCACCGATATCCCCTCCCGTCGCGGCTCCGAATCGGTCTCGCCCGCAAGACGGGCAGAGGCGCTTTCACCGCGATATTTTTTTTCAAAGCGGCCCGTGGAGGAAGGACGACAGGGACCTCCGGGGCAGGCTCGGCCTTCTGGACTTCCAGGAAAGCCGAGCAGGGCGCGGCTTCCGGGGCGTCGTCGATGACGAAGACCGCGCCTCCGGTCGGGACCATCCAGCCGAGAATCATCAGACTGGCCTCCCGCTCCACCGGTCCCATCCCTGCATGAGTCGCAGGATGAGTCGCAGGATGGCCCGGAAGACGAACTCGGCGAAGATGAATCCCATGAGACACCCGCCGAGGAGCGCCACGAACACGGCCACCATCTCAAGGACCACAATCATTAGCGCCCTTCCGCCCGGGCTGACTTCGCAACCGGAAATTTTTTTAGGCACCGCCCAGGCACGATTAAGACACCAGCCGGAGGGGTGTTCCACCATATCCGAAGGTTCCATATCTTGCCGGATGGACTCTTCATCCCTGGCACCCACCCCGACCAAGCGCACTCCCTCGATGGAAATTTTTTTCGGACACCTCAGGACTCACGACCAAGCGCCTCTCAAGCCGGGCGACGCCCTGCTCGCCGTCCGGCCCGACCCACTGGGCGTACTCCGCATGGGACGGATTGTCGCAACCCGAACAGACCGCCAGGTGCGAGCCGACAGGCCCCATCCCCTCGCACACCTTCCGGGCAATCCGTTCCTCCAACCACTCCATCATCCCCATCAGGCGAACTCTCCGACGGCGATTTTTTCAAGACCGTTTTTCAATGTCTTGCCGGGTAGAAAACGGCGGCACTCGCGGGCCCTATGGGGCCCCATCGGGCCTGCGGCTCCTTCCTGGTCCTGTCGCTTATACGGCACGGCACGGCATGCTACGGCTACGAACGGCGCGCGGAGCGCGGGGGAGCGGGGCGGAGCCCCGCAAGAGCCGGTACGGGCGCAAGCAGAAGGATTCTGCGGTCTCGGCGCGCGAGAGGGACGCGTCCACCGCGTAGGCCGGGCGGGACGGACACGCCGGGCGGGGGCTCGGCGCGGCCTGCGGGGTCTGCGGATTCCTGCGGTCGCTGGCGGCACGCGGAGCGTGGGGGAGCGGGGCGGAGCCCCGCAGGGCTCTCTCCCTGCCGTGTCTCTGGAGACGCCGGAATCGTGCCGTATGATTCCGGCGTCGGGGGGGGGGGG
>JBFKNO010000275.1:0-4053 GCA_041629275.1 Nitrospiraceae bacterium | reverse complement strand
CTGTCGACCGCGCACACGCCCCGGGACATCGCCCACACCATCCAGCGCGCGCACGCGGCGCTGAAGCACCTCTAGCGTGGTTTCTCAGAAGCTCGTTGTATCATTCATTCCGCGATCACCCTCTCCCCGGGGACCCGTTGATCTTCCCATTGCAACGGGTGATGGGGAGAGGGCCGGGCTGAGGAGGCGAAGCCGGCTGGAATTATTTACTCGTCATCGTCTTCTTCATCCGCCTCCAGGGCTTCCTGCCGTTTCTGCTCCTCCATGGCGTTGTGCAGCAGCATGCGGATGAACATGGAGTACAGGGACCCCTTCTCGAGTGTCCCGCCTGGCGGCACCGCGATTCTGCCTTCCTGGATCATTTTATCCAGCCAGGCCTTCTGATCCGGCGCGATCAGCAGCGGGATCTCGACCAGCCCGACCTTTCCGAACATATCCATGATCAGTCCTCCTCCTCGTGGCGGCTTCTCGTTGTTGACGGCTTGTCGAGCCGCCCGTGCGCTCGAAAGGCGTCATTTCAGCACGCGCTTTTCGACGTTGTCAACCGCGCAGGGGCGAGGCTCGGCCCGTGCCAGCAAATGCGCCTCCAGAGCGGAGATGATGGCCTTGACGAGGCTGCGCGAAAGGCGCATCATTTAGTGGCATGCTCGCGAATAAGGAGGTGATCACGGAAACCATGACGCCACCGGACAGGCCGGGCCCGCTCCTGTGAGCACCCCGGGGAACCATCGTCCGGCGAGCACGGGTCATGACCGAAGGCGCGCATCAGCAGCTCGGTGCCGATAAGCACAAGGGGCGTGTCCCCTCAGCATAATGATGCGGGACGTCGAAGTCAGCGGCGTCCGGTGCGACCCTCACAGGCTCGCCGTCGTAACGCCCCACACAGGAGCGGGCCTTTTCATGTCTCCTGCCCCAGTACCCGTCCCCGCTCCCCCTCGACCATGGCTCGCGCGCACCGGTCACGGCACGGTTCTCACCGTGACGCCCCGCTCTGTGTCACCCTCTCCTCCGTCCCCGTCAGGTCATGAAGATCGCCGGTGAGGGCCTCGAGCTCCGCGAGCAGGTGTTGGCGTTGCCGGGGCGTCATCATCCGGTCGATCTCGAGGGCCATCTTGGTGACCTCCCGGCGCATGTCCTCGCGTGCGGCGAGATAGGCGGCCGGCGCCTCCCGCTCCGGGTAGACGAGCCACTCGCGGAACGGCTGGCGCAGCGGCTGGCCCCTCTCGGCGGAAGCCCGAATGAGGACCAGTAACGCACGCTGGCGATCCTGTCGATAGTCGAGCCAGGCTTCCAGCGTATCGGGCAGCGCGAGGCTCATCGCTCGAACATGTTGCTCCTGCTCCGCCGTCAAAGGCCCGAGCCAATCCTCCAGCCACTCGATCGTGGCCGAGGCGCGCTCGGCCAGCCGCGCCTGCTGCGGCACGGCGAGGCGGTCCGCCAGCTCCGCATTCCCGCGCTCGAATGTGCGGGCCAGGTATCGCAGTTGCCGCTGGTCGACGGAGGCGAGAAATTCAGCCCCGTCCTCGACGATGAACTCAAACAGGTCCGTCCGGAGCTCCACATAGGCGTCGAACACCCAGTTGACCTCCTCTTCGGTCAGCTCATCGTGCAAGGCGTCGTGAAGCCGGGCGAGGACGTCCCGATACTTCGGCAGGGCCTCGGCACGATGGCGCTCCAGGATGTGGGTCAGGCGCGGGTCGAGGAATCGTTTTTGCGTGCTTGTGAGATCAAAGTAGCGGTCGAGTTGCCAGAGTGCCACCCAATCGGCGTGGTTGTAGACGAACCCCAGGGAGCAGCCGACGGTCAGGCTGAGCAGCAAGGCAGGAAGCAGACGTTTCACGTTCCAGGTTCCAGGTGCCAGGCTTCATGGTAAGCGGCGGCGGATCGGGATTCAATGGGCGGGACTGTTGGGGCTTGTCAGGGCTTCTTGGGTTTCTTGCGGTCCTTGGGTGGCTCGGAGAACAGCAGCCAGACCAGAATGATGAATCCGATCCCCACCGCGGTGATGGCGAGCCAGGTCCCGAGATTCTCCATCACGATACGTCCTTGGCCGGCGCGCGCAACGCGGCCACGATCGGCTGCGGCAGCCGCTTGGTCTTTCCTTGCATGTCCACGGTCACGAGCTTCGCGGAGCCCTCGGCCACCACGCGACCCGATTCGCGCTGCCGGAGCACATGGGCCATCGTCAGGGAGGCGTTGCCGACCTCGGCGAGCGTCGTCTCGATGCTGAGCACGTCCCCGTAGCGGGCGGGCGAGCGATAGTCGATCTCGGCGTGCACGACCATGAATTGCGTGCCCTCCTGCAGCAACCGCCTCACCGACAGACCGCGCTGCTCCAGATATTCGGTGCGGCCCCGCTCGAAGTACCGCAAGTAATTGGCATAATACACCACGCCGCCGCAGTCGGTATCGTCATAATAAATGCGTATGTCCAAGTTCCTTCCCGGTCCCCGCCTGTTCCCCCTCACCCTCGCCCTCTCCCCCCAGGGGAGAGGGGACGGAGAGGAGCCTTCCTCGATCGGAACGCCGCGCGACCGCGGGTGGCACGGCGAACGGGCGCCCGGTCGCGCGCAGCTGAAGGGCCGATCGGCGGGTTTGGCGGCCGACTTGTCCGCCGTAGCTTCAGCGAAGGCGGAAGCCTTGGCGAAGGCTGATGGAGCGAGCACGGCCGGGTACCCGTTGCTCCGGGCTGCCACGGGTGTTTGCCGCGACAGGACCCGCGGGAGCTGCACTCGAGCCAGAAAAGCTTCTCGGATCAAGGCTACAGCTTGAGTATCGGGAATTTTGGCAACGAGCTGTCCTGCACGCCGGTCAGCTTGATCACGATGTCGTGGAGCTGGTGAAACCGCTCGGCCTTGACCGCCTCGAAGCCATGCCCCAGCACGCCATGGCTCGCGGCATCGAACAGCGGCTTCATCTTCGCCCACTGCGCCAGGTAGCTTTGCCCCATCTGATTCCCCAGCCCGGCCAGCGCGCGGAACTGCGCGTAGAGCGGAAGCTTGTACTTCCCGTCGACATCGTCCAGATAGCACCGCTCGCACGGCTCGCGGAGCGCCTGGGGCAACTGATCGGGCCGGACGTCCCAGGTCTTGATCCGATGCTGCTTGAACAACGCGTGCTGCGCGAAGGCCTCGAGGGCCCTCAGCAACACCGCCAGGGCGGCTTCGACGTGGTGGTCCACCTGGGCCCGCCGCCGGGCGTGCGCCAGCAGGTCGAGCGCGACCGCCTCTTTCACCTCTTCAGGGTCCAGCACCAGCTTTTCCAAAAACGTGGCGTTGGACTTGATCGCCGGCAGCACCCCCTTGAGGCCGGGCGGTCCGCCCCAGACCGACGCCATATCGAGAGCCTTGAGCGAGGTCTTGAGCTTGTCCCAGGCCGTGCGATACTGAAACCGCTCCCACAGGCCGTACCCCTCGGCCAGATCGGCCAGGGCGTGGTAGAGCGGTTTCTGCCCCCCGCTCACCCGTGCCTCCAACAGGCGAAAACGCAGCGTGGCGGCGAGGAATGCGCCGCGATTGAACAGCTCGCAGCCCTCGCGACGCGCGTCCTCCGCCGCCTCGTCCCAGGGATTCCCCTGCAGCCAGACGCGCGGGGCGCCCTCGATCTCGACGACCTCGCCCTCCCGGGACGACCCCTCGGAGGGCCGCTCCAGGACCACGACGCGCGAGGCCACGGGCAGTCCGGCGAGCACGGCGGCTGAGGCCATGGCCGCGGTCGCACCTGTCAGATCAATGACCAATTCGCCGGGATGGATGTCCCACGTGGCGAGCATCTCGCCGAGGCTGCGGGCGAGGGCATGGTAGGACGGCATGAAGCGGTCCGGCTCGGCCGTGACGATCCAATCCCACCGTCTGGGCATCTGCGTCACGTGGGGCTGCACGGATTGTTCGACGAGCGGCTTGCTCGATTCGGGGATGAAGAAGCAGAGGGTGTCGGGCTTCAACCGGTTGATCACGTAGACGGCCGCCGGTGCATCGTCCGTGAACGCCACCAAGAGAGCCTTGACCGGAGCGTCTACCGCCATTCCGGCACGACTATAACACAGCCCACCCT
>JBFKNO010000274.1:0-4074 GCA_041629275.1 Nitrospiraceae bacterium | reverse complement strand
GAGGAGCGCCTTGAGCGTTTTGGCGCGGTAATCCGTATCAGCCGTGACGCCACGGAGGCGCAGCTCGTGGAGGAGGCGGCGCCCCGCTGGCGACCCTTCTTTTCCAAAGGCGGCGACAAAGACGAGGTCGGGCTCGGCAAGGCTGGTACTCGGGGGAAGCATCAGCGTGACCCGCTCGAGCCCGACCGCGAAGCCAATGGCCGGGATAGGAGGGCCTCCCAAGGTTTCGACGAGCCCGTCGTAGCGCCCCCCGGCACCGACGGCGTTTTGGGCACCCAGATGCCGCGAGGTCACCTCAAAGGTCGTCAGGGTGTAGTAGTCCAAGCCTCGGACAAGACGGGGATTCAGATGAAGCGGAATACCGAGGGCGCCCAGGCCGGACAGCACGTCCTCGAAGTGGGACCGTGCAGAGGGCGACAGGTGGTCCGTGAGCCGGGGAGCGTTTGCGGTCGTCTCCTGGCATGAGGGTACCTTGCAGTCCAGGATGCGCAGCGGATTCGTGTCGAGGCGTCGCCGGCAGTTGGCGCAGAGTTGCTCTTCCAGGGGTTTCAGGTAGGCAACCAGCGCACGTTTATACGTCGGGCGATCGGCGGCGTCGCCCAGGCTGTTGATCTCGAGGGTCAGCCCGGGGAGCTGCAGCGCGCAAAAAAATTGCCACAGGAGGTCGATCACCTCGACGTCCGCGCCGGGGTCGGCCACGCCGAAGGCCTCGACGCCGAGCTGGTGAAACTGGCGCAGGCGCCCCGCCTGCGGGCGTTCGTGGCGAAACATCGGGCCGAGGTAAAACAACTTTTGCGCCTGCGCCGCTTGCGCGAGGTTGTGCTCGATATACGCGCGAACGGCGCCGGCGGTACCCTCGGGGCGGAGGGTCAGGGACGTGCCGTCGCGATCCTGAAACGTGTACATCTCCTTCTCGACGATGTCCGTCGTCGCGCCGATGCTGCGGGCGAAGAGCTCGGTGACTTCGAAGATCGGGATGCGGAGTTCCCGAAATCCGTAGGCCGATGCCATCCGGCGCGCGGTCTCTTCGACCAGGCGCCATTTCGGCATGTCGTCGGGGAGGATGTCTTTGACGCCTTTGATGCCGCGAATCATTGTCTTAACTCAAAGTTTGGTCCATGAGTGACGTTCGTATTCCTCCCCTTTGTAAGGGGAGGTGAGGAGGGGTATCGGACCGTTCGAGTGCGCGCACTATAGCCCTCGATTTTACAACAAGTCAACGCAGCGGAGACCCGTGAATCCTCCTCCGATGGCGGTTGCGATGGTCGCGAGCGTGGGGGTATCATGCGGTCCGCGATCCTGGTCGAGCCACCCTCTCGCAAGCCATGAGGTCGGATCACCGATGAGAGACAAGCCGCTGCGTCGCGTGCTGGCCCTCGCGCCCATGCCTCCGGAAAAATCCGCCTACGCGCTCGCGCGCTACAGTCGCTCTCCGGACAGCATCGAAGACAGCCTTCGGTGGGTGCACGGGCACTCCTCGGAGAAGTTCTGGGAGCAATTCTATTTTGCTTACGGCCACGCGTCGATCGCGGATCTCGGGCACGTGATCATCTGCTTCGAGAACGTCTCCGAGCTGGCGGCGACCCGGATCGAGGACGAGCCGCTGTGGGATGGACAGGCCAAGTCGAGTCGCTACCAGAACTTCGTGCCCGGCGGCTGCTTCGTGCCCGCCGACATCCTCGGGACGGAAACGGAGGGGCTCTACGACGGTATCCTTCGGAGCCTCACGAACGTCTATCAACAGCTGCATGAACCCTTGAAGGAACACCTGGCGGCGCGCGCCCCGAAGCCCGAGGGCCTGAAGCAAGCCGATTACGACCGGACCATTGCCGCACGCGCGTTCGACGCCACGCGGTACCTGCTGCCGCTGGGCGTGAGGACCAACGTAGGGCAGGTCGTCAGCATTCGGACGCTCGAGAAGCAGATCTCCCGGCTGCTCTCCTCGGCCCTGCCCGAGCTGCGCGCGATCGGCGAGGAGCTCAAAGAGGCCTGTCAGCAACCACCGGTGAATCTCTGGGCCGACCTGTCCGGGCCCGCCACCGGCCCGGGCGAACCCCTCGCCCCGACCCTCGCGCGTCACGCGAGACCGAGCGAGTACCAGGCCACCGTCTACGCCGATCTGGCCAAGCACGCTCGCGAGATCCTGAGGGCCGCGGGGTTGGATCGCCCCGCGTCCTGGGCGGATCAGGTGGCGCCCGTGGACTTGATCGAGCCCCACCCGGTGCTGGATGAGATCGTCGCGACGCTCCTCTACCGCGTGGCGCATGCTCCCTATCGCAAGATCCTCGCGCTCGTGCGGGACTGGACGGAGAAGGAGAAGCAGGAGGTGATCGAGGTGGCCGTGCGGAAGCGTGGCCCGCATGACGAGCTGATCCGCGAGTTCAGGAGCGGGTCCGCCTTTGTCTTCGACGTGCTCATGGACATCGGCGGGTGGCGGGACATGCATCGGCATCGCCGCTGCCAGCAAATCCAGCAGAACTTCACCACCCTGCACGGGTATGACGTGCCCTCCGTCTTCGCGGAGGCGGGGTTGGCGAGAGATTATCGGGACGCGATGGATGCCGTCAGGCGGGACATCGAGGGGCTCCGCAAGACCAACCAGGAGGCGGCGCTCTACGCGATCCCCTTCGGATTCAAGGTGCGGTGCCTCTTCAAGATGGATTTTGCCGAGGCGGAGTATATTTCGCAGCTCCGATCCGGGGTGAAGGGGCATTGGTCCTATCGGACGGTCGCATGGGAGATGAAGCGGCAGCTCGCCGCGCGACACCCCTTCCTGGCCGATCTCATCCATGCCACACCGCCGGAGGAGGAGGACAGTCTCACGAGATAACGCGGAACGAGGAGCGAGGAACGATGAGCAGGGGAGGCGGTCCGCTGCTCCTCGTTCAGCGCTCAGCGCTCCTCGCTTCCGATTTGGGGGTGCGAGATGAAGAGCCGTCTTCAGATTGCCGGACATCCGATCCATGCGATGGTTGTCGGCTACCCCATCGCGCTTTATACCTCCGCCCTCCTGTGCGACGTCCTGTACCTTGCCGTGGGGGACGCCTTCTGGTTCCGGGTCTCGTTTTGGGCCATCGTGCTCGGCGTCGTCACGCACGTGGCGGCCGCGGTGACCGGGCTGCCCGACTTCCTGGCGGTGGCGCGCGCCGGCCCGGAGCAGAAGGAGGCCCGGCGTGCGGCGACCTCCCACCTGGTCTTCGGCCTGGGCCTGCTCGTCGTCCAGGCGCTGAACCTCGGCGTCAGGAACGCCGGCGTGATTCCGCCGACCGGGTCGATCGGCTTGCCCGTCGCCGTCAACGTCATCGCCGTCGCCGTCCTGGGCCTGCAGGGGTGGTACGGAGGCGAGCTGGTGTACCGCCACCGGGTCGGCGTCCCCGAGCCGGAGCCGCCCGAGGCGCAAGGCAAGCATCATAAGGGGAAAAAACACGGGTAGCGGCACGAGGCATGATGGAACGAGCCGACATCGTACAAGAAGCGCTGATCAAGGGTGACTGGCCCACCGTCTACCGGGAAGCCCAGGCCTGGGCGGAGGCGATGGAGGCGGGGCGTCGGTCGGGACAGCCGGGGGATCCGCGGGCGTACTTCGCGCTCAACGTGGCGCACCACATGCGTGGTGAGATCCGGGAGGCCTGGCAGACCCAGGCCAAGGCGCTGCAGGCGCAGGAGGATATCGAGCGCGTGCGCGGGTGGCTGGAGTCCCTGCTCGATCGTCACCCGGACAAGGCGTCCGTCCAGCTCGTCATGGGGTTGTGCCTGGCTCAGTCCGGTCAGGCGATGAGGTCGATCGACTACTACAGGGAGGCCATCAGGCTCGAGCCGACCTCGGCGCTCCCGCATTATTTCTTGGCGATGGTGTATGACGTGGCGGGTCGGAAGGACCAGGCGATCAAGGAGTATCGGGAGACGGTCAGGCTGGACCCGTCCCATACCGTCGCGCGGATCAACCTGGGGGTCCGGTATCAGGAGCAGGGGCGTCTCGAGATGGCGATTCCGCAGTATCGTGAGGTGTTGCGCATGAGGCCGGACGATCCGGTGGCCCATGCCAACCTGGCCTGCGCCCTGTCCGAGCAGGGG
>JBFKNO010000273.1:0-4077 GCA_041629275.1 Nitrospiraceae bacterium | reverse complement strand
CTGCTCCAGCAAAGGCCCACCGATCGGGTCGAAGACGAGACGAGACCCCTTCCCGGACGTGATCTCCTTCACCCCTTCTGCCAGCTCTTTGTCCTTCGTCACGATGACGTGATTCGCGCCGGCGTCGAGCAGGAACTGCTTCTTGTCGGCCCCGCGGGTCGTCGCGATGGCCAGGGCTCCGGCCGCCTTGGTGATCTGAATCGCGGCCAATCCCACGCTGCTGCTCGCCGCGGTGATCAGGACGGCATCGTCTCTCTCCAATCGACCGTACTCGATCAGCGCACCGAAGGCCGTCAGGTACTGCATCCAGATCGCGGCGCCTTCGACCGGGGACAGATTGTCTGGATAATGGGCCGCTGCGTAGGCAGGGACGATCGCCGTCTCGCCATAGACCCCATACTTCCCGATCGAAAAGGAGGGAATGGTGCTCACGCGGTCGCCAACCTTGAGGCCGCTGCAGCCGGGGTCGATGGCGTCGACGATGCCGGCGGCTTCATAGCCGATGCGTGAGGGAAGATCAGGGTTCTCGAGGTACTGGCCCTGCCGGAACATGACCTCGGCGCGATTGAGCCCGATGGCTTCTACCTTCAGGCGAACCTCGCCTTTGCCCGGTTCTGTCAGCGGAAGGTCCTCGACTCGAAGGACCTCGGGGCCTCCCGTTTCATGAAAGCGAATCACTCGTGGCATCGTCAGTCTCCTGTCATGGGGCGGATGGGGAAAGAAAGTGGGTCCACAGATAGGATTCTATTCGGAGCGTTTCGGTTCAGGCAAGCTTCCGAAGGGCGGGCCAGCCGGCCCGGCCCGGGTGGCCCAAGGAGCCCCCGCGACAGACCCTGAGGCTGCCGGCAGAGGTCACAGACGAAACCCGTTTACCCCCCGGCCCTTCAAGTTTTCCCAGGCCGAGCCGAAGAATAGTTCAGGACAACCTGGGGCAAGGGTCCGTCCCTTCAGGAGAAAGTCCCGATATGGCCACACAGCTGAACCCGTCGGAGGGTGTCGAGCCGGTTGAGCAGGCCCGATCCTTCCTGGTCGAGCGGATCGAGCAGGGCTCGCTGAAGCTTCCCCTCCTCCCCCGGGCAGCCAGCCAGGTGATGTCGATCATCTCCGATCCAAAGGCGGACGCGGCACGACTGTCCGCCCTCATCCATCAAGATCAGACGCTGGCGGGCCATCTGCTGCGGATCGCCAACTCCCCGGCGTACATGCCGCGCTCACCCATCGTCTCGCTCCAGCAAGCCATCGCGTGGCTGGGCTTGGACGTCCTGAGCGAAATCGCCTTCACCATTTCGATCCAGCAAGGCGTGTTTCGAGCAGATGGATACACGGAGGCGATCAAGCACCTCTTGCGGCATGCGCTCATCACGGCGCTCGTGGCCAGGGAGATCGCTCGGCAGCGCCGGCACAACGTGGAGAGCGCGTTCCTGTGCGGCTTGCTTCACGCAATCGGAAAGCCCGTTGTTCTCCACGTGCTGTCGGATGTCCAGAAGGACTGGCGGACCAAGCTCGAGTGGGAGCCTGTCGAGCGCCTCATGCAGGAATTCCATATCCCCGTCGGGGTGATGATCGCCGACAAGTGGAGCCTCCCTGCCCAGGTCAGGGAAGCCATCACGTATTATGCCGACTATTCCCACGCTCCGACCTCCAAGCCGGCCCTGATCACCGCCCTCGCATCACGGCTGGCAACCCATCTGATGGATCCGACCGCGACGGATGAGGAGTCTGTGCGGAATCACCCGGTCGTCCGCGACCTGAATCTTTACCCGGAGGACGTCGCCAAGCTCCTGGAGCAAGGGTCAACCATCCTCGACACCGCGGAATCCATGGCCGTATGAGCACACGACTCCACTACGATAGTCTCGTCATCGGAAGCGGGCCGGCCGGCCAGAAGGCCGCGATCCAGGGAGCGAAGGCCGGCAAACGTGTTGCGCTCATCGAACGGGAGCGCGACCTCGGAGGGGCCTGCGTGCACCAGGGGACGATCCCGAGCAAGACCCTCCGGGAAACCGCGCTCCATCTCGCACGTCTCAAACGGAGCGCAGAGGTGCTGGAGTTCAAGCTCCGAGGGGACGCCGAGATCGCCAGTCTGATGACCCACCTGGACCACGTGGTGAAGGCACATGTGAGGTACATCACCGAGCAGCTCACACGAAACGGCATCGACCGGCATCACGGCCGCGCGCGATTCCTCTCCGACAAAGAGATCCAGTTGCTCGCCCTGGATGGCTCAGCCCGATCATTCACGGCCGATGTGATCGTGATCGCAACCGGCTCTCGCCCCCGCGTCCCGGACAATATTCCCATAGACCACGAGCACATTCTCGACAGCGATTCGATCCTCTCCATGATCTACTTGCCCAGAACCCTCACGGTCCTGGGGGGTGGGGTGATCGCCTGCGAGTACGCATCCATGTTTGCGTTGCTCGGCACGCAGGTCACCATGATCGACCAAGCGGACCGGCCGCTCCGCTTCCTGGATCCGGAGATCACCGATCGATTCCTTCGGGCGTTCGAACACAACGGCGGGACGTACCTTGGTCAGAGCAAGCTCGCGGAGGTCAAGTGGGACGGTCTCGCGAAAGTGATCACCACCCTGAGCGACGGACGACGCGTCGAGAGCGACAAAATGCTCGTGGCCCTAGGACGGGTCGCGAACCTCGATGGGCTCGACGTCGAAGCGGCCGGTCTGAAGCCGACGTCGAGAGGGCTGCTCTCTGTGAACGAGCACTGCCAGACCGAGATCCCTCACATCTATGCCGCGGGCGACGTGATCGGCCCGCCGTCGCTGGCATCCTCCTCCATGGAACAAGGCCGTCGGGCGATGTGCCACGCCTTGGGCCTCGATCCCGGCGGCTCGCCCGAAACCATCCCCATGGGGATTTACACGATCCCGGAGATGGCGAGCGTGGGGATCAACGAAGCCGATGCCGTCGCCCGCTGCGGGGCCGCGGTGGTCGGGCGCGGGCCCTTCCACGAGGTCGCGCGCGGCCAGATTGCCGGGATGACGGATGGGTTGCTGAAAATGGTGGCGGACCCGCGCGGTGAGCAACTGCTGGGCGTGCACATCATCGGCGACGGGGCGACCGAGCTCATTCACATCGGCCAGATGGCCCTCCTGCACGAGGCCACGGTCGACAGCTTCATCGAGAACATCTTCAACTTCCCCACCCTCGCGGAAGCCTACCGCGTGGCCGCCTTCGATATCGCGAAACAGCGGCAGAGATAACGGGACCACGATCTTTCCCGCCTCGGCTCTCAGCCGGTTTTCGCGCCCCACAGCTCTTCCAGCCGCTGCGCGCGGCCACAGTTGAACTTGTAGAACTTATAGCGAATCGGATTCTTCTTGTAGAAGTCCTGGTGGTATTCCTCCGCCGGGTAGAAGGTGGAGGCCGCGACGATCTCGGTGACAATCCGCTCCTTGAAGCGCCTCGTCTGCTCGACCGTCCGCTTCGATTCCTCCACGAGCCGCCGCTGCTCCTCGTCGTGATAGAAGATGGCCGTTCGGTACTGATGGCCGCGATCGCAGAACTGCCGGTCCGGAGTCGTCGGGTCCACGTTGTGCCAGAACACCTCCAGCAGCCTGGCGTAGCTGACCTTGGCCGGATCGAATTGGACCTCGACCGCTTCGGCATGGCCCGTCCAGCCGGCCGTGACCTCGGGGTACGAGGGGTTGGCCTTTCGGCCGCCGGTGTAGCCAGAGACGACCGAGACCACGCCCTCAACTGCGTCGAACGCTTCCTCCATGCACCAAAAACACCCACCCGCGAACGTCGCCTTTTCCAGGCCGTTCGTCGCCGCGCGCACCTGGCCGTTCAGGCCGAAGGCGCCGACCGCCAGCACCACACACAGGATTATCTTGCCGAGCCCTCTCGTGCGCTCCATGGTCGCATCCTCCCTGACAGGCTGTTGAAACAAAGGGCCGCTTTCGCTCTCCGTCGCTCAAGCCTTGGGGGCAAGTTCGTTTGTCCCGTCAAAACGTCTCTCAGGTCGATCAATCCGGCTGGGATCATTAGGCCGCAAGCTCTCCCCGGGTTCGCACCGACGACAGGGGCGGCTCGACGATACGGAACCTGACCTCAT
>JBFKNO010000272.1:0-4111 GCA_041629275.1 Nitrospiraceae bacterium | reverse complement strand
ATCTATTCGGACAGTCGGGAGGAGGCGGAAGAACGCGTCGCGAATCTTGCGGCCATGCACTATGCCTACTTCTTTGCCGAGCAACAGGGACTGGGCCGTTGCCTCAAAGAGGACGATCTGTAGAGGAACATCAATGCATGCAAAACGGTCACGCCTTTGCTTGGTTGAGTCGTGGCTCGACGCGAAGCGGGCGAGCCATGAAAAGAGTCTCGCAGATCCATGTGAGCTGCCTCACAGGCAGGCCGCGATCGGCATGATAAGAAATGATTGGGCGCAGATCGCACCGCGATGCATTGTGCATGCGGGCGAACCAGATCGGAAACCCACCACCCTGTAGCCGGCCCGTTGCCGCGTTCGAGTTCATCTTAAAAGGAGGCACATGATGAGACGCATACTTCTTGCCACGGTTCTTTCGCTCCTAATCGTTCCATTGCTTGGATTACACGGCGAGGCGGATGGAACGGCCGAGGCCGGCGGGTTTTCAGAGGCTGACATCGACGGCCCTTATGGTTTCTCATTTGATGGATTTATTACTGACCTGGGAGTGATAGGAGGAGGTCACCCGATACCGATTACAGCCGTCGGCCAGTTCGATGCAAAAAGAGCAACGCTTCTTAGGCTTAGACGAACCATCAACGTCGGTGGTGTTGCGATTGTCGAAGATGAGTTCGTCGGAGAGGCAAGGGTAGATCCGGACGGACGAGGTGTGGCTTCGTTCTGCAGTACCAAGCGGACTATTACAGGGAATTTTGCCTTTCCCGATCAAACATTTGAGACGTTCTCCTTTGTGATTACCGGGAAGAAGAATGAGGAGATCGAGTTCATCGGCACAGGCCTCTTTCCCGTCACCGGGCGCTGCCCGGAGAACCTGGCTGACCCCATCGCCGCCACAGTACTGGGCATTGCCCGGAAACAGGCGAAGGGACGAGGTGGAAAGAATGATAACGACTGAGGCTTGATGGGAAATAAGTTGAGGGATAAGAAGGGGTCGGGAGTCGTTTTTTGAGTCAGAAATGACTCCCGACCCCTTTCCTCCAGCCTAGTGCCCCCGCTCAGCCATCGGCAGTGCGAAACTGGTTGATCAGCTTCCCATCGATCTTGCTCTTCACCGTGCGGCGATCCAATTGTAGGCGCCGCGCGGTTTCCTCGTAGCTCCCCGTCTGCGCGTAGACCTGCGTACAGTACCACTGCAGCACCTCCTCTGCCGTGAGCGCACCCCTCCCCCAGGCATCCTTCAAGTGGTCGAGACCCGAGCCCGGCTGGTCGCGCGGCGGATGGTATTCCTTGCGAATCATCACGCTCCTGACGCATTGCTCGAGCTCGCGAATGTTCCCCGGCCAGGCGTAGTCCCGCCCGACCTGACGGGCTATCCAGGCCTCCACCTCCTCCGCCAGGGCTTCCGCACCCGGTCCGGCCACCCGCCGCGCGATGAAGAGCAGGAGCTCCCGAAGCACCCGTGGCGACTCTTGTAGCTGCTCGCACAGCGAAGGCGTTGTGATCACGTCCGAGCACATCCGATAATAGAAATCTTCACGAAACCGCCCCTGTCGCATGGCCTCGACGAGGTTCCGGTTCGTCGCTGCGATCATCTTGCCCCGAAACCGCCTCTCGCTCGTCTCCCCCAGCCGCTGAAACGTCCGGGTCTGGATGACGCGCAGCAGCTTGACCTGAATGGACGGATCCAGATCGCCGATCTCGTCCAGAAACACCGTGCCCTCCGGCGGGCAGACCTCGAGCCACCCATGGCGATCCTGGAGGGCGCCCGTAAAGGCGCCGCGCCGGTGCCCGAACAGCTCGGACTCGATGAGGGTCGAAGGCAGCGCGGAGAGGTTCAGGGCCTGGAAGGAATCCTGCGCGAAGCTCAGGCTCTTGGTATCGAAGGGGCTGTAGCGGGACAGGCCGATCGCCCTCGCGACCAACTCCTTCCCCGTTCCCGTCGGGCCGGTGACCAAGGTCGTGATGTCCCCCATTCGCGCGTAGAGCGCGTCGCGGTAGCGCCGCATGTCGTGGGTGAAGATCGACTGCCAGACCGCAGCCCGCAGACGCGCCGCGGGCATCGAGCTCCCGACGAGATGGCTGAAGATGTGCTGGAACGCCCGGCGCACCTGAAAGAAGCAGGCGAACAGGTGCGAGGCCTCCATCGGCCGGGGCAGAGTGACGCCGGTTATCTGAAACAAGTGCTCCCAGTCACGGTTGAAGTCCGAGTAGAAAGAGACGCGGCCGACCCGGGTATCTCCGTCGGCCGCCCGGGCGAGGAGTCCATAAAGATGATCCCGATACCTGTGATAGAGCACGAAGAGCCCGGCATCCTGATACAGCTCCAGATCCGGGCCTGAGGGCCTGCTACCCTGGACGAGCGCGGCCCGCATTCGCTGGACCAGAGTTTCCACGCGCTCGGAAAGGTGAATGATGTTGACGTGCGGGCGCTCGGGGTCCTCCACCCGCATGCTCCAGACCGGCTCCGCCTCCTCGTACTCCTGGCCAAGGGCCTCGCGCTCGTATTGGATCCGCTCCGGGAGAAACGGGTTGGAGTAACCAAGCCGGCCAACCGCCTGGAGAAAGCTGCGCTCGTGGCTCGACAGAAAGGGCATGGTGCTCACACCTGTATCCGTACATTAAATGTATGTCCATAGACATTGGATGTCAATCATGTCTCGGAATGCACCACCGGCCATGCCCCAAACCAACTGAATTCCCATGACTTCCAGGGCCGGTGCCAGAGGCACCCGGGTTGCCAATTAGGACGGCGTCGCCAACGAGACCGGAATCGACTCCGGCTCTGTACCAAAGGAGGCAACGCCATGAGACAGAAAGCCACCATAGCCGTGATGCTGGCAGCCCTGCTGACGATCGGGACAAGCTCGATCGGCTGGGCTGCCGGCACGCTGACCCCCAGGGGCTCCAGCGACCAACCCATCCGGATCCGCGACCACCACGTCAACATCGTGATCAACAACGGCTTCGCCATGACCGAGGTGCACCAGACGTTCTACAACCCGAACGCCCGCGACCTCGAGGCGATCTACAGCTTCCCGCTTCCGAAGAGCGCCAGCCTCTCGGAAGTCACGATCTACGCCGGGGAGAAGGAGATCCATGGCGAGGTCCTGGAGAAGAAGCAAGCGAGACAGACCTACGAGGAAGAGCGGGACAAAGGGAACGATGCCGGACTGGCGGAGAAGAACGGCTTCCAGTCCTTCGAGTTCTTCGTCTCCCCGGTCAAGGCCCAGGACGAGACCCGCATCCGCTTCCTCTACTATCAGCCGATCGGGATCGACACGGGCATCGGCCGCTACCTCTATCCCCTGGAGGATGGCGGCACCGATGACGCCGGCGCCAGCTTCTGGTTCACGAACACCAAGGTCGAGAACTCGATGTCGGTGAACCTGATCCTGAAGTCCGCCTACCCGGTGACCGACGTGCGCGTGCCCGGGTTCGAGCAGGCCGCCGTCGTCGCGAAGGTGGACGAGGGCCACTACGCCGTGGACCTCCAGCTCAAGGATACGTCGCTCGAGCGGGACTTCCTCTTCTACTACCGCCTCCAGGACAACCTGCCGGGGCGGATCGAGGTGATCCCCTATCGGGCGGACGAGAGCGGGCCCGGCACCTTCATGATGGTCGTCACGCCGGGCATCGACCTTCAGCCGCTCAACAACGGCCAGGACTACCTCTTCGTCCTGGACGTCTCGGGCAGCATGCAGACCAAGCTGCCCATGCTGACCAAGGGAGTCGTCAAAGCGCTCGAAGGCATGAGCCCCGACGACCGCGTCCGGATCGTCACCTTCAGTAGCAACGCGTCCGAGCTGACGCGGGGCTGGGTGCCGATGACGAAGGACAACGTCGCGAAGCTCGCCAAGGATGTCCAGGGGTTGCAGGCGAACAACAGCACCAACCTCTACGCTGGCCTCAAGCTGGCGCTGGACAACCTGGACGACGACCGGGCGACCAGCCTGGTGGTTGTCACGGACGGGGTGACCAACACCGGCACCCTGGATCCGAAGAGCTTCCACCAGCTCATGCAGAAGTACGATGTCAGGGCCTACGGGTTCCTGATGGGCAACAGTGCGAACTGGCCACTCATGCGGACCATCACGGAAGCCAGCGGCGGGTTCTT
>JBFKNO010000271.1:0-4114 GCA_041629275.1 Nitrospiraceae bacterium | reverse complement strand
GACCTCGCTCCCCGAGGTGGCGGGCGATGCCGCCCTCCTGGTCGACCCCGAATCCGCGGAGGAGGTGGCGGAGGGCATCAGACACATCCTGACGGATACGTCACTGCGACAGTCCTTGCGGCAGAAGGGATTGGCTCGTGCAAAGGAGTTCAACTGGGAGACTACGGCGCGACAGACGCATGCCGTCTATCGTGAGGCGTGCAACAACGCGTGACTCCACCGCTCTCCCCCGCTTGAGGAGAGGGGAGGGGCGAGAGAGTTCGCACGATTGACAATGAACGAACACGTTTTTAAGACACCGCAGAACATCCTCGTCATCATGCTGCGCTACATCGGGGACGTGCTGTTGGTGACACCCGTCCTGCGAAATCTGCGAGCACAGGTGCCCGGTGCTCGGATCACCATGATGGTCAACGCGGGGACGGAGGATGTCCTTCGAGAGAACCCGGACGTCGACCATGTGCTGGTCGTTCAGCGACGGGGTCTCGTCTCGCAAATGCGCTTTCTCAGGCAGCTGCGGGCTTCACGATTCGATTGCGTCATCGACCTGACCGATGGCGATCGCTCGGCGCTCCTGAGCCGGGTGACCGGCGCGCCCATCCGCATCGGCTACGACCAGGAACGCCGGTGGCGCGGGCTCCTGTACACTGCCGTCGTTCGATCACCGACAGCTCGCTTGCATCGCGTCGAGCGGAATCTCGAAGCCGTGCGCGCGATCGGCCTCGAGCCCAAGGCGTCGGCGTTGATCTTGAAATCCTCCCGCAAGGATGACGAAGAGGCGGCCGACATCTTAAGGCGATTGGGGCTGGAGGAGGCGGCCCGCCCACTCGTGATGCTGCATCCCGGTGCGCGCTATTGGTTCAAGTCATGGCCCGCAGAACGATTTGCCGCATTGGCGGATCGTCTCTCGGAGGAGCTGAATTGTGCGGTGGTCATCGGCGGCAGTGAGGCGGATCGTCCGATTGCCGAGACGATCCTCGCGCGTGCCCGATCGAAGCCCGTGGTGCTCGTGGGGAGCACAACGCTCCCGCAATTTGCGGCGATCCTCAAGCGGTGCCGCCTGTTCGTCGGTAACGACAACGGTCCGATGCACATGGCGGCCGCCTTGCAGGTTCCCCTCGTGGCGTTGTTCGGACCATCCGATCCCGCCATCTGGGGGCCGCGCGGGGGGGCGGCGGAGGTCATCTATAGAGGGGACGCCTGCCACGCATGCGTGCACCCGACCTGTGTCAGAGGGGAGGAGAGCTGCATGCATCAGATCTCCGTAGAGGAAGTGCTGGCCGCGTCAAGGCGCATGCTTGCACCTTCTGTGCGGGGACCCCTCTCAGGAGCGACTGCATGAAAGTCGCGATCGCGGCCTGGCACCTGAGAGATCGCAATGTCGGCCTGGGCCGATACTGCCGGGGCTTGATCGACGCGCTCGGAGAGGTCGATCGGACTAACGATTATGAAATCTTGTCGCCGGTCGCTCCGAACCAGCCACCCGCCGGGAAGAATATGCGACTTCGCAAAGTCACCTTTCGCCTGTTCAAGCGTCGCTTCTGGGAGCAAGCCGTATCCTTCGTCGCCGGTCCCCATGACGTGCTGCACTTCCCCTATGATGCCGCCATCGCCTGGAAACGAGCGCCGACAATCGTGACCATCCACGATGTGAAGCCGTTGATTTTCGGAGAGCTCCGATCGAGACGTAATCTGAGCAGCCTCGTATCGAAGATGCTAGTTCGCGATAAGTGGGCCAAGGTCGACCATGTCATCACGGATTCCGAATGTTCCCGTCGCGACCTGATCGAGCGGGCGGGAGTACCGGACGACCGGATTACGGTGGTGTATCCCGGCATCGACCGCACTGTGTTTCGCCCGCCTGGCAGTGACGGTGTGGTCGGCGCCATGCCTTCACAGAGACCCTACGTCCTCTGCGTGAGTGGTAATGACCCGACCAAGAATCTCGAGACGTTGATTGACGCATTCGCTGCCTTGCCATTGGTGGTCCGCAGCGAGCACGATCTCGTCCTCGCGGGGGACTTGCGGAGGCGCGAGGATCTCCGAGAACGGGTCTCGTTGCGCGGTCTCGCCCAGCAAACGCATTTCCCGGGCCTTGTCAGCGATCATCGGCTCGTAGAGCTGTACCAGCGCGCCTCGCTGTTCGTCTTCCCGTCGAAGTACGAGGGCTTCGGGCTGCCCGTCCTCGAGGCCATGGCCTGCGGTTGCCCCGTGGTCTGCTCGAACGCCGCCTCCCTTCCCGTAGTGGCGGGCGACGCGGCGTTGCTGGTTGATCCTTTGAACACGGAAGGGTTCACTCGCGGGATCCTCACGATGCTCACGGACCCGGAATCCGCGCACAAGTTTCGCCAGCGAGGACTCGCTCAGGCCGCGCGCTTCTCCTGGCACGAGACGGCCCGCAGGACCGTCCAGGTCTACGCGCGCATTGCAGATCAGGGCTGACTCGGGCTCTTCCGAAAACAGATCGATTTGTTCTTCCAACGACAGAAATCGAGAATCCAACATGCCGACATCGGACATCGCTGAAGGCAGCCAGCCAGACGCGCGTGTGGGATCGGCGATCCAGACGCTCTCGGAATCCACTGTCCAGTATGGCCTGATGGCCTATGCCTTCCTGCTTCCCTTCGCAAAGCTCAATCACGTCCTGGAATATTCGTTTCTCGCCCTGGTCATCGTCTGGGTGGCGTTGAAGGCCAGTCGGAGAACGCTGTCGGTTCACCTCACCGCCCTCGGGGTGCCAATTCTTCTGTTCCTGGGGTGGGTGCTTCTGACGACGGCCTTCGCGGTCGATCCGGCCTACAGCTTCTCCGAGTGGCGCAAAAGCGCGACCCGCGTCGTCATGTTGTTTTTCGTCGCCAGCGCGATCACTGACGAACGACAGGTCAGGAACATTGTCATCGCGCTGGTCTTGGGCTGCCTGGTTCAAGCCGCGGGGGCCGTGTTCGGGTCGCTCAGTCTCACGGTACCGAGGCACACGATCCAGTACCGAGAAGGCGGCTGGACGAGCGCCAGCCAGTGGCTCAGCACGTACCTGATCATGGTCCTTCCGTTTGTCGCTCTCGCCTTCCGGTTCGAGCGCCGGCTGGCGCTTCGTTGGGGGTATGCCTTGGGGGCGATCTTGATCCTGATCGCGCTGCTTTTCTCGGAGACGCGGGCCGCCTGGGCGGCCCTCCTGGTGCAGCTTGCGGTGGTCGGGACGCTTAGCATCAAGCGAAGTGGGGCCGCTGCCACCGTCGCTGGAGCCTTGGCGCTCGGTCTGGTGATGCTCGCGACCGCAGTGCCCGGACCCTGGCGTGATACGCTGATGTCGAGAACATTGACCAACACCTCGACGATGGAGCTCAGGTTCAACACCTGGAAACTGGCCGTTGAACAGATTGCGGCACGTCCGATCACGGGGCTGGGCTATGGGAGGCATAGTTTTCAGCATGTGATCCCGGAGGATCCCCCGCAGCCGCTTCACACACATGTGCACAATACTTTTCTCTCATCGGCCGTCCAACTTGGTCTCCCCGGTTTCGCGCTCCTCTTCTGGATCTTTGGCCGGCTGTTGCGCGAGTGCTTTCATTCTTGGCGAGCGAATGCCGATGGCTTCGAGGGCCAACTTGCGCTGGCGGTGCTCTTGAGCGTGGCCGGCGTGATCGTCAGAAACTTCTTCGACGACATGTTCGTCGGCACTATTGTCTACCTGTTCTGGCTCCTGGTCGGACTCCATTTCGTCCTCAAAAGGGGACCATTGGGTTCGAGCGGGCCGGTTCGTGAGGCCTCAAAAGTTTCGCCGAAGCAGTGAGTTGCGACCACGAATTGTTTCTTGACAGGGTACAGAAGCAAGCTTACTATCGCCCCGTCTGCAGCATAGGAGACCAAGGGGCAAGGCCTGTTTTAGTTGGGGGAAGCGCGGATTGCGTGACCCATCGTAGTGGATACGATGGCCTCCCACGTCATGAGGTCCTTTGGCTCGACATCCTCAGCGGGAATTCCCATCCAACCCCCTTTGATTGAGCCTTCGGCTTCACGACGGAAAGGGTTCATGACGGGACCCTCGGACTTGTGGTCCCCAAGCGCTAAGCGTGTATGGTTTTTATAAAGGGGAGCTCGGTCCGGCCATGTCACG
>JBFKNO010000270.1:0-4119 GCA_041629275.1 Nitrospiraceae bacterium | reverse complement strand
GCCGAGCCCAGGTTAGGTAGCAAGGTCTTTTACAAGATCGGCGAAGTCAGTCAGCTCACCCAGCTTCCTGCCTACGTCCTGCGCTTCTGGGAATCCGAGTTCAGCTTCCTCAGGCCAAAAAAAAGTCGAGGCGGCCAGCGTCTCTACGTCCAACGGGACATCGAGACGGTCTTCGAGATCAAGCGCATGCTCTACGAGGAAGGGTACACGATCGTGGGCCTCAAGCGCTTCTGGACGAGGCGGGGGCGAAAAGGCGGCAAGCCAGCCAATCCCCATGAGGTGGCGAAGCGGCTGCGAGGGAAGCTGGAGGCCATTTTGCGTATCTTGGATGCCAACAAGCGCGCGCGGGAGCGGTTGGAGGTCATTTCCGGCGGCCACAGACGGGCCGAGACGAAGCAATGACGAACAGGGTAGAATAGGGGCCGAAAGAGGGTCGGGGCGTAGCGCAGCCCGGTAGCGCACTCGCTTGGGGTGCGAGAGGTCGGCCGTTCAAATCGGCTCGCCCCGACCATCACAAAATGAAGTGCTGAGTACTGAGTTCCGAGTGCTGAGAAGTGGAGGCTTGTCTCCAGGATTCTTTGGCCCTCAGCACTCAGGACTCAGTACTGTTCGAGAGCTGCCGAGGGCAGCTTTTTTTATGTGCAGCCGTCCGTGAAGATTCTCGTGACCAATGACGACGGGATCACCTCCCCGGGCCTCCACGCCCTGGCGTCGGCTCTCCGGGTCATTGGAGACGTGTACGTCGTGGCTCCCGATCGCGAGCGGACTGCAGTCAGCCATGCCTTGACCCTGCACAAGCCGCTCCGAATCACGCGCCTGGACAAGCGGGTCTTCGCGATCAACGGGACGCCGACGGACTGTGTCAATCTGGCCCTCAAGAAGGTGCTGCGCGGCCGGCCGGCGCTGCTCGTGTCCGGCATCAACAAGGGCGTGAACCTGGGTGATGACGTCACCTACTCCGGAACGGTCGCGGCCGCGCTGGAGGGCGCCGTCATGGGCGTCCCCTCGATCGCGGTGTCGCAAGAGGGTCGGGACACCTTTCGGTTCGACGTGGCCGCGAAGTACGCGCTCCGCGTCGCCCGCGTGGTGCTCGAGCGCGGGATGCCCCCGGAGACCTTGCTCAATGTCAACGTCCCGAACCGCCCGAGCTCGGCCATCAAGGGTGTCCGCATCACCACCCTCGGACGGCGCCGGTTCGACAACCCGATCGTGGAGAAGACGGATCCGCACGGCCGCAAGTATTACTGGATCGCCGGTACGCGGGTGGCCTGGGGGACGCGTCCGAACTCGGACCACGTCGCGCTGCGGCGGGGCCTGGTCTCCGTGACCCCGATCCATCTCGACCTCACGCACCATGAAATCATGCCGAGGCTGAAAGGCTGGGAGGCGCTGCTCGAAACGCGCCGCTTCAAGGCCTGACCGGCCGCGCGCCGCCATGCTGAAGGTCCACAACACGCTGACCGGGCAGAAGGAGACGTTTGCGCCGCTCGAACCGGGGCGGGTGCGCATGTACGCGTGCGGCGTGACCGTCTACGACGAATGCCACCTCGGACACGCACGCAGCGCCTTGGTGTTCGACGTGGTCCGCAACTATCTGGGCTATCGCGGCTACGACGTCACCTATGTGCGGAACTTTACCGACGTCGATGACAAGATCATCGCGCGGGCCGCGCAGGAAGGCGTCTCCACCCAGGCGATCGTCGATCGCTATCTCGCCGCCTACGACCGCGACATGACACGGTTGGGGCTCCATCCCGCGACGATCGAGCCCAAAGCAACCGAGCACATGCGCGACATCGTCGCCATGATCGAGACGCTCATCGCGAAGGGGCACGCCTATCACGTCGATGGCGACGTCTATTACGCCGTCTCGTCCTTTCCCGCCTACGGGCGCCTCTCGAAGCGCAACCTCGAGGACTTGCTGGCCGGGGCGCGCGTGGAGGTGGACGAGCGGAAGCGCAACCCGATGGACTTTGCGCTGTGGAAGGCCTCGAAGCCCGGCGAGCCGGCGTGGGACAGCCCGTGGGGCCAAGGCCGTCCCGGCTGGCATATCGAGTGCTCCGCCATGTCGATCCGGCACCTCGGTGAATCGTTCGATATCCACGGCGGCGGCATGGATCTCATCTTCCCGCACCACGAAAATGAGATCGCGCAATCCTGCGCGGCGACGGGCGAGGAATTCGCGCGGTATTGGCTCCACAACGGGTTCGTGCAGATCAATCAGGAGAAGATGTCCAAATCCCTGGGCAATTTCTTCACGATCCGCGAGGTCTTCGAAAAGTGGGACTATTCGGATCGGGTCACGGGCGAGGTGCTTCGCTACTTCCTCCTGGCCACGCATTACCGGAGCCCGCTGGACTTCTCCGACCAAGGCCTGCTCGAAGCGAAGCGAGCTCTGGATGGGTTCTATGATTTGTTTCGCCGCCTGCGTGAGACGACTGCGGCGGAGGGACCCGGCGACGGCGGCGTCGCCTCGGCCCTCGATCGGCTGGAGCACGGCTTTCGACAGGCCATGGATGACGACTTCAACACGCCCGCCGCGCTCGCGCAGTTCCAGTCGTTGCGCGGGGACGCCAATCGGCTCCTCACGGCCGGGCTGTCCGGGTCGTCGGGTGGGGCGCTGCGTGAGGCCTTCACCGCCACGGGGCGGGTGCTGAACCTGTTCCAGGTCTCCGACGAGGACTGGGAGTTCAATCCCCGGCGCGGAGGCCGGCCGTCGGGCGGAGACGATCGCCCGACGACCCGCGCCCCGTTGAGCGACCAGGAGATCGACCGACTCCTGGCCGAGCGCACGCAGGCCCGGCGCGACAAGAATTTTGGCCGGGCCGATGCGATCCGCGGGCAACTGGCCGAGCACGGCATCACCATCGAGGATCGCCCGGATGGCACCACCCGGTGGAAGCGCTGACGCACCTGCATACCTGTACGGCATCCACGCCCTCAGGGAAGCCCTGCGCTCGCGGGCGCGTCCGATCCTGAGACTCTGCGTCATTCGGAAGGACGGGCAATTCGCCGATCTGGTGCGTCTGGCCCGGGAGAGCGGGGTCCCCGTCCACGTCGAGCCTCGGGCGGCGCTCGACCGCCTCGTGCCCTCCGGCAAGCACCAGGGCGCCCTGGCTGTCGTCGGAGCGAAGGCCTATGTGGAGCTGGAGGACATCCTGGCCTGCGCGCGGGAACGCCGGGAGCCCCCGTGCGTCGTGGTGCTGGACGGGATCGAGGATCCGCACAACCTCGGCGCCGTCCTGCGCAGCGCAGAGGCGGCGGGAGCCCACGGTGTCTGCATCCCGGAACGACGCGCGGCGGGCCTCACGGGCACGGTGGCGAAGACCTCCGGCGGAGCGGTGGAATACCTGCGGATCGCCTGCGTCCCCAACCTGTCCCGACTCATCGAGCAATTGCAGGCCGGCGGGGTCTGGGTCTACGGCCTCGACGCAGCCGCGCCGAAGAGCTACACGGAGCTCGATTTCCAGGGACCCTGCGCGATGGTGTTCGGAGCTGAAGGGACGGGCATTCGGCCCGGCGTCCTGGCCAAATGCGACGAGCGAGCCGCGATTCCCATGCGGGGAAAAGTCGGCTCGCTCAACGTCTCGGCGGCGGCCGCCGTCGTGCTGTTCGAGGTGGTGCGTCAGCGGGGAGGAGGCACGGTCAGCGGACGGCGATCATCCCTTCCTGGATCGCGGCCTTGAGGAGCTGAGCCGTGTTGGACACGCGGATCTTCTTCATCATGTTGGCGCGGTGCGCCTCGACCGTCTTCACGCTGATCTTGAGTCGCTGGGCCACCTCCTTGTTCTTGAGGCCGGTCCAGATGAGCTGGAGGATCTCCTGCTCCCGCTCCGTCAGTGCCTCCGGACGCTTGCGGCGGGGAGGGAGCACGGACACCCGGTGGTTGTTGCGACCGCGGTGTGAGTTGCCCTTTACAGGTCTGCGCATGAACGTCAATCCTTTCTGCTAAAGCATCCCTGCGAGACTTTTCATATTTGCTCGCACGGTGTTTTCCCTGACAGTAGAATTCTAACAACCGCATTCCCCGTCTGTAAATCCTTCGGGAACAACCTTTATGAACATTTTATAATAGGACCAATGTACTCTAATCTTGCTGAGGTCGCTCCTGTTGACACG
>JBFKNO010000269.1:0-4126 GCA_041629275.1 Nitrospiraceae bacterium | reverse complement strand
GGATCGAGCAACGAAACTCAAACTTGCCCGGTCGCTCCACGGTGAAGCGAATCGCCGCCCCTCGCCCGGGGTCGATGAACACTCCCCCGATGCCCCGGCCATAGGAGATCACTCCCCCGCTCTCGATCTGTGTCACGGTGCCCTCGAAGATCGCCGACCCGAAATCGTGTCGCACGTTGTCGTCGTTCCGAATCGTGATCAAGATCGGCTGGTGCGGTTGCATCGGAATCTGCTTCGTGATGAACTGGTAATCCTTGATCGTGACCTCGACGCGCTGCGCGGGCTGGGCAACCGCGCCGGAGGCCAGGAATCCCACCACCAGCCCGGCTCCAAGCACGCCTCTCAGGGCGCTCTTCATCGTCACCCTCTTTCTTTCTGTCATGATCCGCTCCTTGGTCGATTCGTGGTGGATGCGCCTCACCTGCGACGGAGCGGGACGGTCAAGACGGGACAGCCGGCCGCCCTGACGACCTTCTCCGCCGTGCTTCCGAAGAAAATCTTCTCGACGCTCCCGACCTGCCCTCCATAGCTCCCCAGCACGACAAGGCTGACCTTCTCGGCCCGCACGCCCCGTGCGATTTCGACGAAAGGCGACCCTTCGACAACGACCCGCCGCAACTGCACCCCCTTGGCTTCCTCGCTCTCCATCAGGCGACGCGCGTTGAGCCTGGCATGGTGGCGCAAGCGCTTCTTCTGTCCCGCCTCCTGGGAGGGCAGGGCCAGTCCCAGACGGTTCAAGGTTTCGAGGGATTTCGTGTCGATCACGTGAAAGAGCACCACCTCCCCGTGGTCCAAGCGCGCCAGCGACAGCGCCACCCGAAACGCTTCCTCGGAGCAGGGGGAGAAGTCGACCGGGACCAGGATCTTCCGAAACAAGCCGTTGTCCATTGCTGGCCTCCCTCTTCGCCTTGTAGAGTCAGCAAGGCGAATGCCATTCGAGAGCCTTCTTTTCGCATCCGGTTTTGTCCCGAAAAACCTTTGGGTTCGGGGGACTTTGCGTCTCGAACCAGCCTTGCCACGGGGTTTCCTGCTACAGTCTGAATTTCGACCCTGTGGCGGAACACCACAGGGGCCATACGTGGCCTCGGCCGGAAAAGCTGCTCGGCGCAATTCCGCTGAGAAAACGCTGGCAATCGCATTCCCTTTTTCTGTATGAAGGAACCGGTGATCCTCGGAGGCGTCCGCGGGCGGCCTCGTGAGGAGACCTCACACGTCGCCCGGTCTGTGGAAGGATGGCACCCCTCTTGCTGCCCTGAACACGCGGCCAGGATGCAGTCATGTGCCGAGCGACAGGGCGGCTCAAATGTCTTTGATCTGATCGGGGTCTCACATGAAAATTTTACTCGCCGTCGATGGGTCCGAGCATTCGTACGACGCCGTGAGAGCGCTCGCACAGCTTTCACGGGCGAGCGAGCTGACCGTGCTTCACGCCCTGGACGTCCCGCAACCGGCATATCCCAAGATCACCCCCGAAGTCGCCGCGGATATCTATGCCACCGTGGAGCGCGAGATGCGCAAGGAGGGGGAGCGGGTTCTCGCTCAGCTCGCCTCGATGCTGCCACTCGACACGGGCCCGGTCACGAAGCGACTGGAAACGGGCAAACCCGTGGACATGATCTTGTCCGTCGCCCAGGAACGGCAGGTCGACCTCATCGTCATGGGGACCCGCGGGGTCGGGACTCTCAAAGAGCTGGTGCTCGGGAGCGTGTCGCACCGGGTCCTCTGCCAGGCTCATTGCCCGGTGCTCGTCGTGAAGCAGCCCTTGCGTGAGCTGCGCCAGATTCTGTTGCCCGTGCAAGGGCAGGACGATGCCGAGGCGGCTCGGGCCTTCGCCGCGATGAAGCCCTTCCGCAATCCGGTCGACGTCACGGTGTTGACGGCGGTCAGCTTCGCCCCGCCGCCGTGGCCGGCCGACGCCGGGGTCGCCGAGGCAGTCAGGACGGACGTCATGGAAAGCGCCCGGTACTTCGTCGAGGATGTGGCCTCGAACCTGCCCCCCGACATGTACCGAGCCCGGCCGGTCGCGCACCTGGGCACCCCGGCCAGCGTGATCCTCAAGGAAGCCACCGCGCTGGGGCCGGACCTGATCCTCATGGGCTCGCGGGGCCGGCACGGCCTGACGCGGTTCGTGCTGGGCAGCGTCTCGCACGCGGTGCTCCACGAGGCTCACTGTCCCTTGCTCATGTTTCCCTGGCCGGGAGCCTAAGAAAGCGATGAGGACTGAGCGCTGTGGACTGAGTCGCAACAACACGGCCGTGACTAAGCCTACCTCAGTCCTCAGCACTCAGTCCTCAGCCCTGAACCTGGAGGTGCCATGGATCTGCGCATAGAGAGCCGGAACGTCGGCATGACGCCGCGATGGAAGCAGGAGATCGAGGAACGCATGACTGACTTGCAGGAGGGCCATGACGACATCACGCACGCGCGCGTGACCTTGACCAAGAATGCCCACCACAAGAAAGCGACCAAGGTCGCGGAAGCGCTGATTGTCGTCACCCTCCCTCAACGACACACGATCACCGCCCGAAAGGAGGACAAGACCTTCGAGGAGGCGATCCGCGCGGCGTTTGCCGCGCTGGAGATCGAGATCGACAAGTTTCGCGAGAAGCGTGCCTCGAAAGAGGTGCGGGTGCCAGCGGCGCCCTTGCACGGCGTCGTGTCCAAGCTGTTTCGAGACGAAGGATACGGCTTCATTCTCCAGGACGGGGGTGGCGAGGTGTATTTCCACCGTAACGCGCTGCACGGCCTGAATTTCGACGAGCTGGAGGACGGGATCGAGGTCTCCTTCAATGTCGAAGACGGGGAAAAAGGTCCCCAGGCCACGACCGTCAATCCGGTGCCTCCCCTTCCGTAGCCATTCAGGATGTCGGGACCGAGACCTCGAACAGAGGTGCCGCCAACGTCACCGTGCGCGAATCGTTCAAGACAGGCATTGGTTTCGGCCTGACCTCGGGCATCATCACGACGGTGGGGCTCATTGTCGGCCTGCATGCCGGCACGGAGTCCAAGATCGTCGTGATCGGCGGTGTTGTCAGCATCGCCATCGCCGATGCCTGCTCGGACGCCCTGGGCATTCACGTCGCCCAGGAGGCCCAGGACCGACACAGCACACGAGCGATTTGGGAAGCCACCCTCTCGACGTTTGCAACCAAGCTGGTCGTGTCATTGACCTTCATCATTCCCCTTGCGCTCCTGCCCAACCGAACGGCGATTGCGACCAGCGTGGGGTGGGGCATGCTCTTGTTGGCGACGTTCAATTTTTACATGGCACGGGCGCAGCAGGTGCGGCCCTGGGCCATCATTGGCGAACACCTTGCCATCGCCTGTTTGGTCATCGTAATGGCGCATGTCGTCGGCCATTGGGTCCACAGCACGTTCGGGTAACGATCTTTCCCTGCCCTATGAATATGACGGACAGCGGGCTGACATGTCCGCGGTGCACCGCTCTCCTGTAGCGTTAGGCAACAACCCGCCACCTCGTCCATGGTCTGAAACGCCTCAGCCCGACTTGCCTTCGCCTGCCGCTTCGCTCTAACTCCCCGTTTTCGCGGCTCTCCACGCGCAGCCCCTCGCACGATGGCCTGGCATTTCTTCTGCACTCTCTCCGGCTTGCGAAGCACCTGGATGCGTGGACCGCCAACTCGCAGGAGCACCATGACACGAGGCAAGAAGCGACCCGCCACGGAGGAACCATCGAAGCACAAGGCGCCCGCGGGGCAGGCGGAGCCTGTCTGTGAGCGCTGCGGCCGGCCCATGGTCGACCTCCAGATCCCCACCCTTCTCGACGAGGGCGGCCCGCGCCACGCGGTCACCTGGCGGTGCCCGGCCTGCGGTCACCGGGTCCAGGCGCACTCCCTTGGCCATCATCATGAAGAAAGTGGACTGGGTGGTCAGGAGGGAAAGCGGTGAGGCATCGCCATGGCACTTCCAACTCGCTGGAATTTCCTGATGACACACACCATTCAGAAAGGCTCTGGCATGAGAGGATTCATCATCGTGACGGCTCTGTGTCTCCTGGTGGTCGGCAGTTCCTGGGTCCAGGCGCAGAGCGAGCGCGGCGATCCGGAGAACGGACGGCTTCTTTATACCCAGCATTGCCTGCGGTGTCACGGTGAGACGCTCGAGG
>JBFKNO010000268.1:0-4147 GCA_041629275.1 Nitrospiraceae bacterium | reverse complement strand
GATCTGTCCGCCCACTTCTCCTCGCCCATGCTGATCAGGGCGTGCATGTAGTGATCGCGCGCCCCCATCTCCGCCTTCACGGGCACGGCCATGGCCGACTTGGCGCAGCGGAAACCCAAGCCAACACCGTACGAATTGTTCTCCGGCTGGTTCCAGAAGCGATGGCTCGTGTGCAGGGAGGTTTCCGGAGCAAGCCAGGATCCGCCGCGAAGGGTCTTCACCGGTCCCTGATTCGCCCAGTTATATCCCTCCTTTGGACCTTGTGGGTTCAGGGCCGGGCTCTCTTTGTAGTAGTCCCGTTGATACCAATCGGAGACCCACTCGAAGACGTTGCCGGCCATGTTGAAGGCGCCGAAGCCGCTGGCACCCTCCGGATAGGCATCGACCGGCTTCGTTTTCCCGACGTTCTGTCCGTAGTTCGCATACTTGGTGGTCAGCTTGTGCCCCCACGGATAATGCAGATCGCCCTTCGGGCCCTTCGCCGCACGCTCCCACTCGGCCTCGGTCGGCAGCCTTTTCCCCTTCCATTCGCAGAACGCCTTGGCGTCGTACCAATTCACGCCGACGACCGGCTGATTGGGCTTGTTCAGTCGCGGATCGTCCCAGTAGGCCGGCGCGGCATGCTTGGTGGCCTTCATGAACTCCCCGTACTGGCGGTTGGAAACCTCATACTTGTCGATGGAATACGAGTCCAGGACGACGCGGTGGGGCGTCTCGTCCGCGTGTTCGCTGCTCCCCATGACGAACTCGCCCCCTGGAATACGGACCGTTTCGTCATCGGCGGCGAGCGACGGCAGCGGCATCACGGCTAACGTCAGACTCGCCATCATTAGTAAGAGTGCCTGCAATGCGCGTGTGTTCCTTCCCATGACCTGACCTCCTCCGCTAAGGTGATGTGGTGACGGCAAAACCCTGCCAACTGCTCCTTGATCTTGGGGGACATAGGAGCGGACGCAGATTATATGGAGCATCGTGGAAATGACAACCCCAAACATCGAGCGAATAGGGCTCCACAGGTTCGAGGCTAACGAGGCCATGCCTCCGCCAGGCCGACCTCCCCCTCGATCAAGTCTTTTGTTCTCAGTGCTGTTCAGAAACGGGCTCATGTTCTGCTCCCGGTCTATCGGAGCGTTTTCAGCCAGGCCAGGACATCCGCGATCTGCTGCGGCGACAACTCGTCCCGCCAGGCCGGCATGTTGGCGCCCCGGCCGTTCAGCACGGTCGTCCAGAATCGTTCCGGCTCGAGCAGAATGGGGTTGCCGGCAAGCTTGGGTCCATACTCGCCGCGCCCGAATGCAGCGTGGCAGGACTTGCACTTCGACTTGTACAAGTCGGAGCCTCGATCAGGGACGCCGGTCAGCGAGGCGACCTGTTTCAGGTCGAGAGGCTCGGCGGTCGTCTCTTGTGCCATAGCATCCGCTCGTTGCACGTCGGGGTCAGGCTTTGCCTGTGCACCCACGGGCCCCTCTGCCTTGCGCACGTTGAGGATCGTGAGCATGCCGCGTGGATACTTGTCGTCGTCGGCCACGTGGGGCACGACGTGGCAATGGAAGAGCCAGGTGCCTTCGTGGCGGGGCATGAACTCCACGACCTTGATCTCCGCCGGCCCGATCGTCACGACCCCGTTCGGATTCGAGGAGAGCACGTCCCTCAGGTTGCCGGGGTCGACCACCTTCCAGGTGTGGCCGTGAAGATGCGGCGTGTGAAAGTCCCAGCCCATGTTGGCCAGGATGAGACGAATCGTCTCTCCCGCTTTGACTTCGAACGGCCTGTAGAACGGGGCTGATCGGCTATTGATGGTGTGCGCATCATCTTTGCCGTCGGCGTCGAGATCCCACTCGTCCCAGAAGGTGATCAGCTCGCGATCGACGCGCGGCCAGGCGGGATCCTCGACGACGAAGAGCCCGTACATGCCGTGATCGATGTGGACCACCGTATTGAAGTGGCAGTGATAGAGATAGTAACCGGGGTCCCGCGCGACAAACTCGTACGTGTAGGTTTCACCCGGCAACTGAACCTGTTCCTTCCCCAAGGCCCGCTGCCCGTTCCCATCCATGTTGAAGGGATGCGTGCCGTGAAAATGAATCGTGTGCGGGAGCCGATGGGTGTTCTTGAAATGCACGCGCACGAGGTCTCCGACCTGCACTCTGATCACGGGGCCGGGCACGGTTGCGTCCTGGCCCTCCAGGCCGTAGGCCCAGACCGTGACCTCTTTCTTGGGGTCATCGAGGAGCTGGATGGTCTTTTCCTGCACGACCATGGTGAATTCCTTCACCGGTCGGTCCTGGGCATCCACCAGAGCGGGTAGCAAGAGCCACCCGACCAGGAGGAGGAAGGCCACGATCACGATATAGGGTTTCATCGGTTTCATGGGGACCATCTTCTTTCCCTCGTTCTCGACCAGTCCATGCTGGTTCGGCTCGCCTGACGCAGGAGGCTCAGCGATAGCCGGCCGCGGCCAGCTTTATCGACGACCATTTGACGTGCTTCTTGGGGCTGAGAGCCGGTGGATGGTTGCGGTTCCGCAGGATCACCGGATCGACGAGGTCTCCACACTGAATGCACCGGAAGACGTTGCAATCGATCTCGCCGGTATCGCCGAGCACATCGAAGCAGTGATCGATGACCAACAGCCCGCCGCACCGCGTGCAATCGTGTTCATGATCGACCTGGGCGCGAGCCTGCTCTCCGACGCTTGTCTCCACGGTTTTGATAGTGGCTAGCTCCCCCATGGCTACCTCCATCTGCACGTTAGATTGTTCGTGCGTCTAAAGTATGTCCAATGTATAACGTATCAATGTCCAATCTGTCAAGATTGTCTATGATTAATATTTTGACAAACATTGGACCAACTGTGCTATATTCATACAAACATTATGAATACATTTAGAATTCATAGAGTTTCGAAGCTGACGGGCCTGTCCAGGGATGTGATCCGTGTCTGGGAGCGGCGCTATGGCCTGCTCCGTCCGATGAGAGGCCCCAACCGGTACCGTCTCTATACAGACGAGGACGTCGCTCTCTTGCGGTACCTCCGTGGTGAGCTGGACAAGGGGGAATCGATCGGGGAGCTTGCCGGACTGGGGCGAGAGGCACTGATCGCGCGGGTGAAATCCAGCCCGCCTCACCTGCCGGCGGAGGACGAGCCCTACGAGCGCTTGATCGGCGAGCTCCTCCACGCCCTCGATCCGCTCGACCGTGTGGCGTTCGAGCGGCGACTCAATGGTGCCGTCGCCGTCATCCCCTTCGAGGAGGCTCTGCACGGCATACTCTTGCCGCTCCAGAGGAAGGTCGGGGAGCTGTGGCACGACGGACGGCTGGGCGTGGCGGTGGAACATTATGTGACGAAGCAGGTTCAACAGAAGATCTTCACCGTCATGAACCAGCTTCCTGTCGCTGACCAAGGCCCCAAAATTGTGGTGGCCTGCCCGCCGGGTGAAACGCATGAAGTCGGGGCCCAAGCGGTCGCCTATCGCTGCCGGGTTCGCGGCTCCCGGGTGTATTACCTTGGCGCCAATGTCCCGCTCGAAGCCTTGACGACCCTCTGTGCTCAAGTCCATCCCGCGCTCGCGCTGATCTCCTTTCCGGTGATCCTGACCAATCAGGAAGCGTCCGATCTTGCGCAGTCCATCGCGAAGCACGTGAAGCCTCAGTGCGACGTGGCGGTGGGGGGCGACGGGGCGGTGGCGGTGAAGAACCTCTTCGAAAGGGAAGCGATCAAGGTGATCGAGACCTTGACCGAGCTCGACGAGATCCTGCGGGAGCTGTTGTTCAAGCGATCCGCGACCTTGCAGCCCTGATCGACACGCGGTTCTAAAGCGCCTCCTCCCCCGGGCGGCGCTCCGCCCGTCAAGGAGCCCCCCGTTGACCCGATTTCGCCTCAATCGCTAACCTGTGTACGGTGCACGAGAAGCTAGCGGTGACTGCTGGGGTGAATGGGATGTCGAAGGTTGAGGGATTCTCGAGGGGAATCGGGTGGCGGACAAGCCGGGGACGCCCTATCTCGGTTCTCGACAAAAAAGCCCTGTTGGCTCTCGCGCCCAGATGGACGGAGTATCGAGAAACTCAGAGGTGCAGTGATGACCGATCTTCTCTCAGCCAGAAGCCTCATGGCCCTGTCACTGGGCTTTCACATCATCTTCGCCGT
>JBFKNO010000267.1:0-4166 GCA_041629275.1 Nitrospiraceae bacterium | reverse complement strand
TGATCGAGCCGCCCGAAATGACCCTGCGCTTTAAAAAGTCGCTTGAGAAGTGACCGCAGTGGGGCGGTAATGCGCAGTTTTGAGTTTTGAGTTCTTAGTTTTGAGTTGCGGCCAACAGGTCAATCCCCTATGCCAAATAAGAACTCAAAACTTCTGACTTAAAACCGAAAGGCATCGCATTGATTCTTTTGAACCCAGGTCCAGTCAATGTTTCCGATCGGGTGCGCCAGGCGCTCCTGCGACCCGACATCTGCCATCGCGAGCCCGAGTGCGCGGCGCTGCTCGAGGGCATCAGGCAGAAGCTCCTCACGGCCTTCGTGCCGGGGGCGGAGCACGAATACGTGGCCGCGGTGCTGGCCGGGTCGGGGACCGCGGCGGTGGAGGCGGCGCTGCTCTCCTCCATTCCGACCGGAAAGCGCGCGCTGGTCATCAACAACGGCGTCTACGGCGAGCGGATGTCCGCGATCGTCGGGGCCCACAGGCTCGGGACGGCGGAATTCAAGCTCGACTGGCAGACCCGTCCTGATCCCCAGAAACTGCGTCTCGCGCTCAGCCAGCATCCCGAGGTTCAGGTCATCGCGATGGTGCACCACGAGACCACGACCGGTCTGATCAATCCGGTGAAAGAGATCGCCGAGGTGGTCGACGGTATGGGGCGCGTCTTCGTCGTGGACTCGGTGAGTGGGCTGGCGGGGGAGCCCATCGATATCGCGGGCAATTACGTCTACATGGTCGCCGGCTCCGCCGGAAAGTGCATCCAGGGCTTTCCGGGCGCCTCATTCGTCCTGATCCGCAAGGGCTTCCTCGATCGCATGAAGGCCTACATGAAGAGATCGGTCTACCTGCATCTGCCGAACTACTTCGAGTCGCCCGAGAAATCCGCGATGCCCTTCACCCCTGCCGTGCAAGTCTGCTACGCCTTGGACGAGGCGCTGAACGAGTTGCTGGAGGAAGGCGTGGCGAATCGCATCGAGCGGTACCGGGCGGCCGCCGCGCGGATCCGTACGCGCCTCGCGGAGCTCGGCCTGAAAGCCGTGCTGCCGGCCGAGCTGCAGTCCAACACGATCTCCTCCTTCTACCTTCCGCCCGGACTGCCCTACCAGACGCTTCACGATCGCCTGAAGGAGCAGGGCTACATCATCTACGCCGGCCAGGGGCAGCTGGAAGCCAAGATCTTCAGAATCGCCAATATGGGCGCCTTGACAGGGCAGGACATCCAGGGATTCCTCGCGGCGTTTCAGACCGTCCTGGAGACGACGCCCGTCGCCTCATGAAAGCCATTATCCTTGCGGCCGGCGTGGGCAAGCGGCTGTGGCCCGTGACGCAGCACCGGCCGAAGTGCCTGATCGAGCTGGGCGGCCGTACGCTGCTGACCCGCTCGCTCGAGGCGCTCGCCCGAGCAGGGGTGAAGCAGAGCGTGCTCGTGGTGGGGTACAAACAGGACATGATCCGTGAGGCCGCCGGCGCCGGTCAACACGGCGTCGCCATCCGGTATGTGGTCAACGAAGCCTACCAGCGCGGCAGCATCTCCTCTCTCTGGACCGCGCGCGTCGAGCTGAACGACGACGTCGTGATCATGGATGCGGACGTGCTCTTTCATCCGGACATTCTCCGGCGCCTCTTGCAGTCCCGTCATGCCAATGCCCTGTGTCTGGACGAAACGGTGGTCCAGCGTGGCGAGGAATGCATGGCGGTCGTCCGCGGGCAGCGGGTCGTCGCGCTGACGAAGCAGGTGCCGGCTTCGTATGACCTCGCGGGTGAGGGTGTGGGCTTTTTGAAAGTCTGTCGCGGCGACCTCGACCATATGATCGCGTCGCTGGACGGCTACGTCCGAACGGGCGCGTGGAACATGGAGTACGAGGACGCGCTGCTGCAGTTCTTCGAGCACGCCCCCGTCGGCTACGAGAAGATCGGCGGTCTTCCGTGGATCGAGATCGATTTTCCCGAAGACGTGACCCGTGCCGAGAAAGAAATCCTGCCCAAGCTGGACTAATCGTCAAGCAGCGGGTGCGAGGTAAGCGGTGAGCGCGAGGCGGGAAGATGCTACGCGAGCGGACGACACGTTGTGACTCCGGTGACCCCGTACCCCTAACCCCCTCTTGGTATGAACGATCCGACGCTGGAAAAGCCGGTCTCCACCGAAGGACTTGACCAGGCGGTCCTGGTCGGAGCCGGCGGCCTGTTCGACCGCCGACCGGCTGGGGGGGCTGCGACGCCCCTGCTGTCCGTGGCCGGGATGCCGCTGATCCTCCGGTCAACGCTCACCCTGCAGCGGGCCGGCATCAGGGAGCTGATCGTGCTCGCGGACGACGGCGGCGAACACATCAAGTCCCTGCTCCGCGAAGATCCGCGCGTGAAGGTGGTCGTCCGCTGGATGCCGGTGCGGGAGTTTCCGCCCGAAGACCACCGGACCTGGGAGACCCTCGGGGAGGCGATCAAGGGGGCCTGCCTGGTCATCGGCAGCGGAACGATCTGTTCGGCGCCCTTGGTCGAGAAACTCCGTGATGAGGCGCGCGAGAGTCACGGGACCGTCCTCGTGGCGGGGCTGCAGGAGTCGTCCGAGTCGGTCGCCGACCTGGTCGTGCTGCCCGGAGGCGTCCTGCGCCGGGCCGGGACCGCCGCCGTGAGCCACGGCGTCCCTGCGCTTCGGGCGGTGGTCCGGCAGGCGGTGGCCGAGAACGCGGCGAAGACGATCCGCCCGGCCGCCGACCGCCAATTGTGGTGCGCGACCGTGCGTGACCGGGCCTCCGTGATCGCAGCGGAGCGCAGGATTCTTGAGCATCCGGACAACGAGCTCGACGGATACGTCGATCTCCATGTCAACCGCGTCTTGGCGCGGCCGCTGACCCGCCTGTTTCTGAGGCTCGGGCTCTCCCCGAACATGGTGACGTACCTGTCGATCGGAATCGGTCTCGTCTCGGCCCTGTGCTTTGCGATCGGGGGCTACGCGGCGAGCCTCGCGGGCGCCGTCCTGCTCCAGATCACGGCGGTGGTGGATTGCTGTGACGGCGACGTCGCCCGCGCGACCTTTTCGGAATCGGAGTTCGGGGCCCGTCTCGACATCATCGGGGACAACGTCGTCCACATGGCCGTCTTCGGGGGCATCGCCTGGGCGCTGTTCACGGCACAGGCCGGCGATCCCCGCGACTGGCTGCCACTCGGGCTCGGGGCCGCCGCGATCTTCGGCACAGCCGTGTCCGTCTTCCTGGTGCGGCGCGTCCAGCGGGTCCTTCAAGGACCCGTCCCGGGTGATTCGCGACAGGCGGCGCGCTCCCGGTTCATGCTTAAGAACGTCGCCAGCCGTGATTTTACGGTGGTGGTCCTGCTGTTTGCCGTGTTCGACGTGCTGGACTGGTTCCTCCTCTTCACCGCCGTCGGCGTCAACGCGTTCTGGATCGTGATGGCCTGGTGCTCCCGGCCGTCCGTCACCGCACGTGCTTAGACTCGTCCTCCTCCTGCTCGGCCTGCTCACGCTGATCGGTCTCGTCTGGCACATCGGGCCGGACCGGATCGCCGAGGCGGCCTCCCGCCTGGGCCCCATGGCCATCGTCGTCATTCTGCTTCCCTCGGTGCTCATGTACATCCTGGAAGCCTACGGCTGGCGACTCACCCTGGGCGTGCAGGCCGCGCGCCTGTCGTTTTTCAGACTGTGGGGCGTCCGGACGGCGGGCGAGGTGGTCAACCTGACGACACCGGTTGCCTACGTCGGCGGCGAGCCGCTCAAGGCGTACCTGTTGCGCCCCTACGGTATCTCTCTGGTGGACGGGCTGGCGTCGGTCGTCTTGGCCAGGACGGTCATGACGATCACGTTGATTCTCTTCATCCTCCTGGCGATCGGGTTGACCCTGCTCATTCTCGGGGGAGCCGGATCCCAGCAGATGGGGCTCGCGGCCGCGTTGAGCATCGGGTTGCTGGCGTTCGGCACCGGTGCATTCGTGCTGATCCAAAGCCGCGGCCTGTTCACCACGCTCCTCGGTTTGCTCCGCGCGGTGCGTCTGCGGATCGGCTACCTCGAGCAGCGGGAGCAGAAGCTCCGAGATCTCGACACGACGATCTCGACTTTTTACACCCGGCAGCGCGGCCGCTTCGCCCTTTCGGCCGGCATGTTTTTTCTCGGCTGGATGGCGGAGGCGCTCGAAGTCTATGTGATCCTGTACTATCTTGGC
>JBFKNO010000266.1:0-4180 GCA_041629275.1 Nitrospiraceae bacterium | reverse complement strand
GGGAGGGGCAGGAAGGTGTCGTTGACCCATACACTGCTCTTGTTAGTAATTTTTACTTTTCACTTTCACAACTATGCGTGCGGTCATTCAACGAGTCAGCCGTGCCTCCGTCGAGGTCGAGGGTGAGGTCGTGGGCCACATCGGCCGGGGGCTCTTGATTCTCCTGGGCGTGGGGAAGGACGACACGGAGGAGGATGCGCAGTACGTGGCCGACAAGACGGCGACCCTTCGGATCTTCGCCGACGAGCACGGAAAGATGAATGAGGCCGTCGGGGACGTGGGGGGAGGCCTGTTGGTGGTCTCGCAGTTTACCCTGCTGGGCGACACCCGCAAGGGGCGGCGGCCCGGGTTCGACCGGGCGGCGCCGCCGGACGACGCCCGTCGTCTCTACGACGCGGTCGTGACCCTGCTCAGGGCGCGGGGACTGCCGGTTGAGACGGGCCGATTCGGCGCGTCCATGGCGGTGGAGCTCGTGAACGACGGGCCGGTCACCTTGCTGGTGGACAGCCGAGAGCGGTCTGTCTGACGGAAGCTCAAGGTTTACGAACCCCGTCCGATAGTTAGGAGAGCCGCGGGTGGGCCCGCCGGGACTTGCCAGAACGGGGGGCGCCTGGCATACTTTCCCGGTAACGTGAGGAGGAGATGGCAACGCCGATCCCTCAATATCACCCCTTGCGTCGACTGTTCTCCAGCCTGACCGAGAAATGCTTTGTCGAAAAGCTCGGTTGGCCGGACGCGAACGTGACCGAGTACGTCTCCAACCTGCTGGTCGACTTCTCGCACACCGACAACCTGTACAAGATCAAGAACAGCAAAGGGGACCCGCTCGACGCGGTCCTGGACCTGCTCTACGAGTCCGAGGTGCTACTGGAGGCGGAGTCGATGGGCAAGGAACGCGAGGTCCACCGGCATATCGGCGACTTCACGTTGTTCATGGCCGGGTTGTTCCCTGAGTATCTGCGCCGCTTGCGCACCGCCGGTCTGATCTACCACAAGGACTTTCTGATCGATTACGTCAAGACGGGAAAACGATCCTACAGCATCGTCGCGCGGGTGACGGATGACACCTCCGATGATCAGCCCCCGTTGTTCCGGAAACTGTCCGACAATTTCGAGCTCTGCGTCACGGGACTGGGCTTTGTCCGCTCCGACCTCGATCAACTGCAAGATCCCGCCTACCGCCAGGCCAAAGACATCCTCGAGAATTGACGCACCACGCCCAACCACGCACCCGCTACGCGCTCGCGCTGCCCTCTGTCTTAAAGGGATGTCGGCGTGCGGCCCGGTGGGTCCGGGGCGGCGACGCCTGCGGCGCCTGATGGGTCGCGGCACCCGCCACGCCCGTCCGATCGTGCTGGTTCACGGGGGCGCGGGTGCGCGCAAGATGACGGACGAGCAGGCCCTGTGCCTGACCCACTCGCTCGTGCTCGGGTATGCGCTCCTGGCGCGGGGCGATTCTGCGCTCGCGGCGGTCGAGGCGGCGATTCAACTCCTCGAAGGCTCGGGACTGTTCAACGCGGGATTGGGCGCCCGCACGCAGCTCGACGGCGTGCGGCGCATGGACGCGTCGATCATGGAGGGCCGCCGGCTCCGCGCCGGCGCGGTCGCGGGCATCGAGGGGATCAGGCATCCGATCACCGCGGCGCGGCTCGTGCTCGAGAAGTCCGGTCACGTGCTGCTGGCCGGGGAGCCCGCCACACGCTTCGCACGACACTTTGGGTTGGCGCCACAAGCCCGTCGCGTCGCCGACCGGTCCGACCGCCCGCGCCCGGCACGAGGTGTCACACGAACACGGCAACTGTTTCGAGCGCTCCAGGCCCCGCGAGGGGCGGTGCGTCGCCTGCGTGCCTGCGGGACCGTCGGCGCCGTCGCGTTGGACGCCAGGTCGACGATCGCGGCGGGGGCTTCCACCGGTGGGATCGGCCTCATGCTGCCGGGGCGAGTGGGGGACAGTCCGCTGATCGGGGCGGGGGTCTATGCGGACAACGAGAGCGGGGGCATCTCGATGACGGGAATGGGAGAGAGCGTGATCCGGCTCGGCGCGGCGAAGGCCATGGCCGAGCGGTTGGCGGCCGGCAGAAGCCCGGACGTGGTTGCACGTACGGTCCTCCGCGCGCTCGTGGCCCGGACCGGAGGACGGGCCGGCGCGCTGGTCCTCGGCCGGGACGGGCGTTTCGCCATCCGTCACGTCACGACCCGCATGGCCGCCGGCTATTGGGACGGGGAGGGGGAGCCGGTGGTCAGGGACAAGTTCTTGTGAACGCGAGGGCCGGTTCTAACCCACGCTGAGACGGTGACGACGGCACGATGGCTGGGCCTGCCCTGCTCAGACGCTCCGGTTCGACCGCACTAACCCTCGCATCCGCTCGGCTGCGGATCTTGCTGCGTGCAACCTGACGGGCACGCAGCTTCAAACAGTCCTCGCCGTCCGCTCCGCGGACCGCGTCTGCTCGGGAAGTGCGGTGACCCGAACCTCCGCGATTCGCGGGACAGGCCCAGCCATCGCGCCGTCACTGCCTCGTTCGTTGCTACGAGACTAGGGTTCACACGTTTGGAAGTCGGATGAGCGCCAAAGTGCGTACCAGGTGCGAGTCGGGTTGCGTAGAGGGATGGAGCAGGCTAGATTGTTGTATGCTCCTGCTGTCCCATCAGGTATCAGCAAGCGGCGTAGAATCATGAAGGGCCGCGTGATCTTCCATCTGGCGTTTCCCGTGACGGACCTCGAAGAAGCCAAGCGCTTTTACGTGGACGGGCTGGGGTGCGGCCTCGGCCGCGAGTCGGCGCAGGCCGTGACGCTGGAGCTGGTGGGACACCAGCTCGTCGCGCATCTGACGAAGGCGCCGGCGGAGGCTCAAAAGGGCATCTACCCGCGGCATTTCGGGCTGGTGTTCACCGACGAGGCGGATTGGCAGGCCCTCGCCGATCGGGCGAACGCGAAGGGCCTCACGTTCTATCAGGCGCCGCGCCGGCGTCATCAAGGCACCAAGATCGAGCACCGCACGTTCTTCCTCGAAGATCCCTTCCACAACCTGCTGGAGTTCAAGTTCTACCTCCACGACTCCGCCATCTTCGGCGAGCGCGACTACTCCAGCGTCGGCGACCGTAGCGAGCCGCGATAGGCAACGCCTCCGGCAGGCGGCATGCCGCGTTTGGCGGATGCGCCTTTTGACCGCTTGCTCGGTCTTGCGCGACGTCTTCATCGACCGCTCTCCCGCCGAAATCCGATTCGCTGGCGTGGCGGTTCGGACGGTCGCATCAGCTCACGAATGGCCTCGAAGACCACCCTGAACTGGGCGTCGTATTTGCTCTCGAGTTCCTGAAGCCTTCGGGCCAGGTCTTTGTGGGTGGCCAACATCTCCCGCAGCTTGACGAACGTGCGCATGATCTCGATATTGACCTGGACGGCACGCTTGCTCCGGAGGACGCTGGACAGCATGGCGACGCCCTGCTCGGTGAAGACATACGGAAGATAGCGACGGCCACCCCGTCGTGGTTTTGAGATCGCGTTTTGCGATGTCAAAACGTCAGCTTCATCCGAGGTAAGCTGAAACATGAAATCAAACGGGAACCGTCCCTTCTTCCGTTGCACTGTTCGTTGAGACGCCCGGTCGGGACGCCATAGAGGTGTGCCAGATCGGCGTCGAGCATGACCTTCTGCCCCCGGATGAGGAGTATGCGTCGTTCGATTCGCTCAGCAGGTATCAGTGCGCTCATCTTGTCTCATTTGTGATCGTAAAGCGCGATCTCATGGGGGGCGACGAAGATTCCACTCTGGAATCTCGAAGCGGAGGGGCGCTCCGGCGGCATAGTAGCCCACGCTGAACATCCGTTCAATGCGCACGGCAAGAAAAGAGGTCGGGACCACTCTTGTCCCATACAGCCTTTCCGCGAACGGAGGTTGGGCCGGGATCGGGCGAAACGAGCGCCTACGTTGTGCGACCAGCGTCCTGGCCTTGTGCACCGGGGCCCTGGCGCCCGCCCTGAGCGACCCTGAGCGAGCGCGGCGAGTCGAAGGGGAGTCGAAGGACCCGCCGTCCCACCTGCCCTCAGGTATGTTGTAGCTGCGCCATCTCATGGCGCCTCTTTCGTCCTGTTCCAGAGCCGGGGAAAGGGTCTCGCGCCTCCGGGCCTCCCGGAGCGACCGCGAATCCTCCCTCTCCCTTTTGGGGAGAGGGCTGGG
>JBFKNO010000265.1:0-4184 GCA_041629275.1 Nitrospiraceae bacterium | reverse complement strand
GGGTCCGGTAGTAGTTCAGGTCGACCTTGGTCGGGACATAGACCTCCTCGACCGCCCCGGACATCACGTTCGGGCTTGATGGCTCGACCAGCAGACTCACCGTCGAGGCATAGATGAACGGTTGCATGAGCATGTAGAGCGTCGTTCCTGCCAAGACCGAAAAGAACGTGGCCAGGACGAGCCACTTTCGCTTGAGGATCACGCCCATGTGATCCCGTAGATGCGTGTCTGGCGCTCGACCCGGATCCGTCATGACATCACCTGCGTTGGCCATCAGAAAAAGCTTTGCGGGACGATAATCACGTCGTCAGGGAACACGCTGTCCTCGAGCTCGACGGACAGCGTGACCTCCTCGCCTTCCATCGGGCGCTTGATCTTGATCCGCGACGTCGACGCCTTGTCCGTCAGGCCGCCGGCCAGGGTGACCGCCTTGTAGACGGTGAGCCCATCCACATAGGGATAGCCGCCGGGCGACCTCACTTCTCCAGCGATATAAAAATTGCGGTACCTCGTAATGTAGATGCTGACCAGGGGCTTCTTCAGATAACCATCGGCCAGGCGGGCGGTGATGAGCTCTTCGGTCTCCCGCACCGTCAGTCCCTCGATTTGGAGCATGCCGAGGAGCGGCATCGCGATCTTGCCTCCCCCGCCCACCCGGGCCTCGACGCTCAAGTCTTCCTCGCCTTGGACCTGGATCTTGATGGTGTCGTTCGGGCCCAGGCGGTAGGTTTCCTGTCGGGAAGAGGCGCGCTCGCCGGAGCGGTGTTGATCAATCGCGTAAGCCGGGAGGAGCGGGGAAAAGAAAACAAGCAAGTGTATCGAGAGGGAGAGGCTCACTGTGAGGAAGGGGGCTCGCACGTACTAACCTAGAATTGTGCTTGAATCGAGAGCATGACCACGTTGGCGTCGAAGGCGACGCTCTCAAAGTTGGAGATGCGCTTCGAATAGGTGTACGCGACCCTGGTGCCGAGCCAAGGCTGGATTTGGTACCACAAGCCGGCGCCGACATCGAAATTGTCGTCTCGCCTGGTGGCGGTCTTCTCGACGGTGGTGATGGGGTCCGACCAGTAGACATGGTTGTAGTTGAAGCGTGCCGTCGCGCGCCATTTGTAAGTGAACGAGTGTGTGGCCTGCAGGCCCAGGCCTGTGGAGACGAAGAATCGCGTGCCCCCCAGCGTCGTCTCCTCCGATGATCGCCAGACCGCGAGGTTTACTGCGGTCCTGGGCTGCGGGGCCCAGAACGCGCTTCCTCGAAAGGCCAGCGAGCTGAAATTGCCGGTGCCTCGTCCCTGGCTCGGCTGATCGAAGGCTTTCTTCTGCCATCCGATGGAGAGCTGGCCGGCCGTTTTCCCGGTGACCTCCCAGCTCACGCCGGCCCCGAGGTTATAGGTCGTACTGTCGAGCGCCGTATTGAACTGATACACATGCTTGGCAATCAAGCCTTGCAAATACACGTTCGTTTTTGGAGCAATGCGCCCCCCGGTTGCCAACCCATAGTAGTTCTCGATGCGATTTCTGGTGCTGATGTCCCCGGGCCCCGTCGCGTTGGATGGGCCGGCCTGCGGGCCGATGAATTGCCAGTCCAGGTACTTGTACTGTGCTCGAATGTAGAGGTCCTTCGCATACTCCGCCTCGATCCCCCAATTCGGCGCGTAGAATTGATTGGGGGCCGCCGATTGGGTCTGCGGGTTGGCCGTGGACGTGCCGCGGTAGTCATGACCGTTCTTGAGCTCCCCGATGCTTCGGACCGACAGACCCCACGGGAAGTTCAGGAGCAGGTTTCCGGCGAGAGTCTGGTCCGCGATGTCCTGGGAGGTTTGGGAGACGTACCGCTCGATGTTGGATCGGTAATCGAAGACGAACAGGTGCCGTCGGGCAAATGGGAGCTGCACTTGTGCGCCGGGCGCCAACGACACGTACCAATCGGACTTCAGGTCCTGCTGCAGGCTGTCCGGGACACGGAACACGTTGTCCGTATAGGTGAGGGCGGTGCCAAAGTGCGGGTGCACTCTCAAAGGACCCCATCGGATATTGCCGACTTCGAGCAGCGGGACCGTGAACGTGGAGGGTTGGGGATAAATCGTATAGTTCACGTTTGTGAACCGTGCGAGCTGCGACTGAGCATGCGCATGGTCCCAGAGGGCGAGGCTCATGATCACAGCAAGGGCGCTTGCTCCGACCAGGGGCTGAAGCCCCGGAAATCGTGGGGCTATGCCTGGCTGCATCCAACGAGGAAGCCGCATTGACGAAACGCCTGCATCTCCGAATGACTGGAATTCAAAGTCTGACGCGATTGATGGTGCCGGGGCGGCTCGTTCAAAGCGCTCCGCATAGCTTCGCCCTCTCACTCACACTGGCGGGCTACGTTCCACCGGCAATCCGGTCGTCTAGAGCACGAACCGGAGCCCGACCATGTGGACGCCTTCGGGTTTCAGGGGAACCGATCGCACCCAGCGAACCTCGGCCAGAGTCGGTGTCTCGGCCAGCTCGCCCGTCATCGGCACGTGAACCCGCACGACCTGCCCGATGTGGGGCGCGAAGTCCGTCAGAAGGCAGAGCCCCCCGTTGCTCACGTTGAGGGTGATGGCTCCCCGCTTCTGTGCGAAGGCCCTGCCCCGTCCCTCCTCGGGATCATTGAGCTCGAAGCTGACGGCGCGCATGAGCGGAAAGCGGTGGCGAGACCGCTGCTGGTTCTCGACCGTGGCCCAGCCTTCCCACTCAGGTTGATTCATGGGCACGCAGGAAATCCTTGTCTAAGCGTGTTCGATACGCATCGGTGAACGGAGGCGTGTCACGAGCTCACCGGCTTCGTCGTGAGGGGTGGGTTGTACCGGGCGCCGGGAGCGGAAACAATTCTGCAGACGGTGGGGCTCGGTCTTGGACTTACGTATGGGACCATCGTGCCGAAATCCGGCCTGTCAGAGTCGAACGGATCTGGCGGGTACGAGAATCCCGACTGGATGGCCCGGGGAGCACCCCCATCGAGGGGGAGGGGGATTGGACTTTAGGATAGTTGACTTAGTACGTAGAGCCCGCTATGGTACCCCCGCCTGATGCCCGTCCGGGGCGGATCTGCCGCTATTTCCCATTAGAGAGCGAGAAGATGCGGGACGGTTCCCCACTGAGCGCGGTTGTATCCCTGGCCAATGCCAGGACGATCGCGGACCGGCGAACGCGACTCGGGATCATGGTCCTCACGGGGTCGATGCAGTTGTTGTACCTCAACAAGGAGGCCCGTGAGTTGACGATGCAATATTCGCGGGCGGAAGGGCTTGCCGCCGCGAACGGGTTGGTTCCATCAGAGATGATGGAAGTGTGCCAGGAGCTCGTGGTCCTCACGAAGGAGCAGGCCTGCGCGAAGGACTGCGAAGAAGTGTGTGTGAAACGCGTGATCGGCAACGGCCAGCGCCTGTTGCTCCTGGAGGGCGTGTCCGTACCGCATCCCACCGATGCGGACGAAGGACGAATCATCCTCGTGATCCAGCCGGTCAGTAATCGTCAGGAAGGGAGCGCCAGGCAAGCCAGGGAGCGTTTCGGCCTCACCGACCGCGAAGAGACGGTGGTCGTCTGCCTGACCATGGGGCTCACGAACAAAGAGATCGCGCTGAGGCTGGGCGTCACCGAGCCGACCGTCAAGGAGCACCTCAGGCATGTCATGCAGAAAATGAAGACGACGACCAGAACGGGGGTGCTCGCGAAAGTGCTCTTTGGCGATCTGGAGCCGGTTACCTCCCGGGAACAATCCGTGGAGGAGGAAAGCGAAGTTTCCCCACGGTCGGGAGTCGCCTAGCGTCCCTGGAATCCCCTCCCCCTTCCGGGCCGTACCTCTCCCTTGATCCCCGCCAACCCAATCCCGAACCGAATCGCCTTGGTGGCGGCTCCCTGCGACGGGCGTCCCGCGTGGACGGCCTTCAGCCTTGGGCCTGTGCTGCGATGGAAGCCTCGATCCGAAGCTCTTGATTTCCCGACTTCACTAATGCTACAGACAAGGCTGTGAATAGGACCTTCCTGTGTGGTTCCTCGGTCCCGAGTTCTTCTGCGTACCCGCCAAGCCGCACGTGCCGAGGTAGCTCAGTTGGCAGAGCACAGCCCTGAAAAGGCTGGTGTCGACAGTTCAATTCTGTCCCTCGGCACCAACCTCTGCCAAGACTCCGGCTGGGTCTTCAGCCGGAGTCTTGGCAGAG
>JBFKNO010000264.1:0-4204 GCA_041629275.1 Nitrospiraceae bacterium | reverse complement strand
GCCCGCCGATCCCGATCCGACGCCGGTTCGACGCAACGGTCAGCTGGCCGCCGTGGGGCATCGCCTGGAAGGCGTTGGTGGCGAGGTTCCAAAACACCTGCTTGAGCTGATCCATATCCACCTGCGCCACGAGCGCGCCCGCGTGCAGCGAGACCTTGATCTCGACGCCCTCCCGTTTCCTCGCCTCGTGCTGAATCAACGCGACACTCTCATTGATGAGCACGTTGAGATCACATTCTCTCAGGTTGAGCGCCGGCGGCCTCGCATACTGCAGGAAATCCTTGATGATCGCGTCGAGTCGCGTCGCTTCACGGATGGCGATGTCCATCAGCTGCCGATTCGTGTCCTCGGTCGGCGCGTCCTTCCGCAGCATTTGCATGGCGCCGACCAGCGCGCCCAGCGGGTTGCGGATCTCATGCGCCATGCCCGCGGACATTTCGCCCAGCGTCGCCAGCCATTGGCGGCGCTGCATCTCCTCCTCCATGTCCCGGATCTGGGTCAGATCCTTGAACACCCCGACCAGGCCCGTCTGCGCGCCGTTTTCCTCCAACGCCGAGAGGGTGATGCCGAGCACCAGGCGGCTCCCGTCCGCCCGCTTGCACTCGACCTCGAACCGGTCAACTCCCCCGGGCCACACCTCCTCGATCGTGCCGCCCCTCTGGCAGTTGAAGATGTCGCCCCAAGCCCTGCCGTAGACCTGATCGAAGCTGTAGCCGGTGGCCTCCTGCGCGGCCCGGTTGAACGAGGTGATCAGGCCGCCCTCGTCGGTGGTGAAAACGCCGCTGCCGATGCTCTGCACGATGTTTTCGTGAAACGCCTGCAGGTTCGTGAGCCCTCGCTCCTTTTCGAGGAGCGATTGATCCGCGTGTCGCAGCTGGTCCGCCAGCACGCCGCTCAAGAAGCCCACGAGCACGAACGCCAGCCCGTGCACACCAAAAATCTGCAACGTCTCGGGCAGGGACAAGCGCGTACGCGGAAGCCAGTCGAGCGACTCCAAGACGCCCGAGAGTTGTACGCCGGCCACGGCGCCGAACAAGAAGACGGCCGCCGCCCCGGTCGCCACGCCGATCCGGTGCCGGGGCACCAGGCTGGCGAGACAGACGGTGATCACGTAGAGCACCGAGAATGGGCTTTCCACCGCACCGGTCATAGTCACCAAGACGGTCTCAAGGAGTAAGTCGATGCCGATCTGCACATGGGCGAATATCGTTAGCGCCCACCGGCTTTCCAAGTATCGATCGATCGCGGCGTACCCGATCGTGATGGCGTACGTGGCGGCGATGAGCGCATAGAAAAAATTGACCAGCTCCCCTTTGGTCGTATGGATGGCGATCGACAGCCCAAGCAAGAGCGTGACCACGACGACTCGCAACCCCATCAACCAATAGAGCCGGGTCCTGAGGTTGCCCAAGGAATCTTCGAGTGTCACTGTGCTGTCCAGCGTCGCTCACCCGTTTCTTCCACCGTTTGGTCGTCAGCCGACGGCGGACGCCATTTTAAAGATCGGCAGGTACATCGCGATCACGATGAAGCCGATCACGACCCCCAAGAACACCATCATCATCGGCTCGAGCATCGAGGTCAGCGTCGCGACCTGGGCATCGACTTCATCCTCGTAGAAGTCCGCGATCTTGCCCAGCATCTGGTCGAGCGCACCCGTCGTCTCGCCGACCGCGATCATGTGGGTGACCATCTTCGGGAAGATATTGCTCTTGGCCAGCGGCTCGGCGATCGTTTTCCCGCCGCTGATGCTGACCCTCGCTTCCATCACCGAATTCTCGATGACCTTGTTACCGGCCGTTTTGGCGCAGATGCTCAACCCATCCAGCAGCGGCACGCCGCTGGTGATCAGCGTGCCCAAGGTTCTGGTGAACTGCGCGACGGCCGTCTTCCGGATCAGGTCGCCGACCACCGGAGTCTTCAAGAACATCTTGTCCAGGAGCAGGCGGCCACCGGCCGTCCCGTAGTACCACTTGAGTCCGAACACGAACAAGCCGCCACCGATCACCATATGGAGGATGTAGTTTTGCACGAAATCGCTGGCATCGATCACGATCTGGGTCGGGGTCGGAAGCCCCACTTTTCCTCCGGACATGTCCATGAACATCTGCGCGAAGGTGGGAATAACCCAGATCATGAGCACCGTGATGACGACCAGTGAAACCCCCAAGATCACGCCGGGGTAGACCATGGCCGACTTGATCGCGGCCTTGAGCTTCATGGCCTTTTCAATGTGCTTGGAGAGCCGGTTCAGGATGGTGTCCAAGAGACCGCCAACCTCACCGGCGTGGATCATGTTCACGTAGAGGTCGTCGAAGACCTTGGGGTGCTTGCGAAGGGCATCAGCGAAGGTGGAGCCGCCCTCCACCGCGAGCTTCACATCGGCCAGGGTTTTGCGAAGAGTCTTGTTCTCGGACTGGCCCGCCAGAATGTCCAAGCACTGGATGAGGGGCAAGCCGGCGTTGATCATGGTCCCAAACTGCCGGGTGAAGATGACGATGTCTTTGTCGGTGACGCCGCCGCCGCCGATCTCCATGTCCCAGATGCTCTCACCGCTTCCGCCCTTCTCCTCGATGCTGGTGACGACGACGTTCTGCTTGCGCAGGCGCTCAACCGCATCCTCGCGACTCTTGGCGGAGACTTCGCCTTTTCTGACCGCGCCTTGTCTCGTGCGCCCGACGTACGCAAAGGTGCCCATGCTTCTCCTTGATCCCGGCGGGGCGGTTTCGTCGCCTGGCACAGGTCCCCGGCGGACCAACCGCCCGTGCTCAGCCTGTCTGCGGACGCCCGGATCACGACTGGGACAGGGACTCTTGCCGGCTCGAGGGCGCGTGTGGCCTGCACCGGGGAAGCGTCGCGGAGACCCGACGTGTGGACTGCCGTCAGGAAGGCGAACGCCTCCTCCGTTTCTCGGTCACTCTTGAGATGACGCCATCGGCTCCCTGGGTAGACGAATCGCGGGCTTTTGGAACAGAAAACGACTAGAGAAAGTCTAGGGGAGGTCCCCCATTTTGTCAAATGAGGCAATCACCGATCTATTCAAAAATATTGAGAATTCCTGAATCTGGTCGGTTTGGATCGGACGTCAGGCGTGGCTGGAGCCCAGGTGGGCAAAGCCCCGGTACAAATAATGGAACCCGGAGCAGAGGGTGAGGAAGACCGAGGCGTAAAGGAGCGGGTGCAATAGCTCGAGCTCGATGACGCGCCACGAGAAAAACACCACCAGAATCAAGTACATCAGCTGGAACACGGTGGTGGACTTGCCCAGCAGCGTGGGCACAATCTCGACCCTCACGTCGGTGAGATGCACCAGGAGCGTGCCGGTCATGAGGATCAGGTCCCGGCTGACGATGACGATGGCCGCCCACAGGGGAATCAGGTGGAGGATCGCCAGTGTCACGAAGCCGGTGGAGAGCAGCAGCTTGTCCGCCAAGGGGTCGAGAATCGCGCCCAACTGCGTGCGCTGGTTGGCCAAGCGGGCGATGATGCCGTCCAGCGCGTCGGTGATCCCCGCAAGGACGAGCACCCCGAGCCCGTACCCGTATTCGCCGTACACGAGCAGGCCCACGAAGACCGGGATCATCACGATCCGGACGACGGTCAGGCTGTTCGGAAGGTTCATGGACTCGCGGGCCGTGAGCATTGTGCGTGGGCTGAACTCTAGGGTGAAGGGTCGCGCATCATATGAAGTCGTGCGGGCGCCTGTCAACCGACGTTGCACTCCCGCTCGCGCCGCACTATAATCCGACCGGCACGATCCCGCTTCGAGTGGAGAACGCCGTGAGCACGTTACCCCTGTCACTCAAGAAAGAAGGCCTGGTCGAGCGGCACCAGCTCGAAGGCAACGACCCCAGCGATCGCTACTTCAGTCGCGCCATCATGGTCAACCGGACCGCCAATGGATACCTGGCGCGGGTCACCTACGAAGCCTTGACCGTGGAAGGGCAGACGCATACCTCCATCCCGGTCGCCGTCAATAGCCTGGTGGAGAAGCTCCTGGAGCTGGGGTTTCGTCGCCTCCGGACCAGGCCAAACTTCAAAGGCCGACGCTATCTGGCCGAGAAGGAAACGTGGATCGACTATCCGGATCCCCGGTGAAGAACTTTCCGGTACGGTAGCATCCCATTCCCTGCCCTCCACTCGGTGCTCTGCTTCCTTCTCCGATCCCGGCATCAACACATCACCATCCCCAATTCTGAAGACG
>JBFKNO010000263.1:0-4212 GCA_041629275.1 Nitrospiraceae bacterium | reverse complement strand
GGGGAGCGCTGTCCGGTTCGACGTCAGGACCGGCGTCCCGCAGGCCATGGCTTCAAGGATCGGAAAGCCAAACCCTTCATAGAGGGACGGGAATGCGAAGAGCTCCGCCCCGGCGTAAAGCAGCCGGAGATCGTCGGGGGAGACCGAGCCGACGCAACGGACCTGTCGCTCGAGCTTGTGCTCACGCACGGTATCGCTGATGCGAAGGCCCCGATGTTCGGCATCCCCCACCATCACGAGCGCCACGTCCCTCCTTGTTTCCGCAAGGCTGGCGAACGCCTCGAGGAGCACCCGGTGGTTCTTCCTCGGATCCGCTCCCCCAACGAACAACACATAGGGCTTGATATCGAGGTTGTACCGTTGGCGAAGGTCGGTGAGGCGCTCTGGGGCTGGCACGTCAAAGAAGGCCCCCGGCGTGCCGGGATAGGCGACGACGATCTTCTCCTGCGGTATGCCGTACACCTCCTGAATATCGCGTGCCGTATGGCGGGAGTCGGCGATGATCCTGGCGGCAGTACGCAGTCGCCGCTGCGCTCGCAGCCGGGAGACGCCCTGTCCGAAGAGCTTCCGGCTGTATTGTGGATACCGGTCGAGCCACAGATCATGGATCGTGACGACGGCGCCATGCCGGCCATGTGCGTGAAACTTGAAATTGGTCCCATGATAGAGATCCAGCCCGTCCAGCCAGCCCCGCCACCGCAAGATCGTCCGAGTGGTCGGTTGGTACCTTACGCCAGGCGTGATGTCGTAACGAAAGAGCGCTCTCCTCGACGCGTCCGGGCGGGGGATGTAGGCGATGAACTCCTCTCCGCTATCCAGTGCCCCCAAGGCCGCCAGAAGGTGCCGGACATAGGTCCCAATCCCTCCCTGCGTTTCCAGCGCAGGGAATGCATCAATGCCGATCCGCATCGTCACGACCTACATCAATTGAGCCGGCAACCGCCGGACCGCCCGAGTCTTCTCAGCCCGTCGGGGCTCAGGCAGGACGGTTACGACTGTGATTTGTGGCGATGGCCGTGAAGTCGCTCCCAGGCCTTGGCGTATTTGACGAACGTGTGCATCCCGGCGAACCCGGCCGCGATGAGCCCGCGCAGGCCGTCTCGAAACCCTCCCCGTATCACGTAGGTCTTGACGACGGTCACGAGATGACGACCCGCCAGATCGAGGAGGGTGACACGAGACCGGGTCTTGAGCTTCTCCTGCGCACCGAGGGTCGTGTAGCGCCTCATCTTCGCGACATGGTGCGCGATCGTCGGCATGCTGTGGTGGTCCATCGGTGACTGCAGCCGCTGGATGCGTCCGTGCACTCGAAGCCGCTCGTGCAGCGCCGTATCGTCATAGTGCCCCGCCGATCGCCGGAAGAGCCGCAGTTGGTAATCCGGGTAAAGCCCTCCCCCACGAATCCATCCCCCGTAGAAGAAATTGCGCCTCGGGACCTCGAATCCGGCCACGTCCTGGGATACAGGATTTCTGAGGACGGAGAGGATTTCATCGCGCAGGGTCTCCGTCACGCGTTCGTCGGCGTCGACGATCAAGATCCACTCTCCCGAGGCCTTGTCGATTCCCGCGTTCTTCTGCGGGCCGAACCCCAGCCACGGCTGGACGAACACCTTGTCGGTACACGTCCGGGCCAGCTCCACCGTGCCGTCGGTGCTTTCCGCGTCGACGACGATGAGCTCGTCGGCCCATTTCACCGCGTCGAGGCAGTCGCGGATGTTGCGCGCCTCATTCTTGGTAATGATGACCACGGACAGCATGGGGCTGTTAGTGAATGAAAAGGGTTCGATAGCCGTAGCGCTGAAAGACCCTGCCGCAATTGGGAAACGTCTTCTTGAGGCGAATGACGCGGAGCGCCCGGAACAGATCATTGCAGCTCGCCAGCAACATCCGGCGCATGCCCGAAAAGCGACAAGGCCTGACGCCAGCACGGCAGTCGCCTGTTTGCTTTCTGACTTCGACAGCGAACGCGGCCTTCCAATAGAAGATGGTTGTTTTCGCCTTCCGCCTCAGACAGTGTTGGGCCTGAAGAAAGTCGACGTGCTCGTAAAACTCCCTCAGAAACTGCCCGTCGACACAGGAGCAGAACCGCGCCACCTCGTCAGACCTCTTGGGTTCGAACACCAGCCGGTCCTTGTCGGCCGAGAAGACGAACCATTTATGGTACCAATGCTCGGGCGGCGTCGCATCCTTCAAGGCGAGGCCTTGCTCCAGCAAGGGCGACGGCGTCTCGATGTAGCCGGCGGAGCCGATCCGCATGAGCTCCCGGCACGCGTGATCGGGATCATCCACGTGCTCCAGCACATGCGAGGCGTAGACATAATCGAAGGACGCCGTCCGGAAGGGCAATTCCGTGGCCATACCCTGGACCAACACGGCCGACCCTGGAACGACGAGGCGGTTCCCGCCCCGCTGCCCCCCTTCTCCAAGATCCAGGTCCAGGACATGGGTGGCCCCGTGAAACGGATTGTGCCCGGCGCCGACGTCCAGGATGCGGCGTGCTCCATACGGCCGTCGGAGGAGGGGTAAGCGTTTCATGCGAGGCCCTGTGGCATCGTCCCCCTCACCCTAGCCCTCTTTCCCGGAGGGGAGAGGGGATCGAGAAAGACACCCGTCACGAATTTCGAAATCGAACCGGTCGTCCCAGCGCAGCACCGTGTAGTTGCACTCGCGCGGCAAGACGCGGTGAAGGGTGTTGAGGTCACCCACGGTGTTGTACAGCTTCCTGATGAACTGGGAGTGACGGCATCGGCAGAAGTCGTCGATCGTCTCCTTGTTCTTTGGCTCGAACACGAGCGTCCCGTCCTGGTCCAGATACACGAACCACCGATGGAACGACCATCCCCGCTCCGGGCTGGGATAGTTGTACCCCTGCTCGTAAAACGGGCTCGGCGTCTCGATGTAGCCGGACCGGCTGATGCGCATCAGCTCACGACAGGCATCGCCGGGATCCGTCGTGTGCTCCAGGACGTGGGACGCGTAGACATAGTCGAACGCCTTGTCCTTGAAGGGCAGCGACTCCACCCGCCCGATCACCAGGGGCCGTCCCAACCGCTTGATGGGTTTCCCCCGTTCCGTGTCGTCCTCGGGCAGCAGGTCAAGGAGATGGGTGGCGTCGTCGTGCGGCCGGTGACCGGATCCCACATCCAAAACCTTCCTCCCGGCATCGATGCCCAGCCACCGCCGGACATAGAAGGTTCCGATGGTCTTGAGGTCCCGGACCCTCATCCCGCTTCGTCCCCCCCGCCTCTCCCCATCAGCCCCGAAATCCTCTCCGCGCCACTGCCGCATAAAACTTGGGATTCAGCCATCGATTGCGGCCAGGGTGCAACCGACTCCCCTGCGCGATGCGTTGGCCCATCACGGCGGGATGGGTACCCCGGAACTCTTTCATGATGTCGTAGTCGGGAAAATCAAACGTCTCCCCCGACAGCCTTGCTTGCTCCTGCGGGGGCAGGTCGTCACCGTGATGTCTCGCGGCCTGGTAGCGAAACTTCTCCAGCAGCACGCGTCCCTGCTTGACCCAGCCATAGTGATAGACGGTGGCCCCGGAGTCGCGCACACGTCGGGGATCTTTGGTCTGGAGGTACTCCCCGTCCTCCTTCAGACAGAATCCCACGGCGTCACCGCAGGACTGCACCGCCCCGTTGTTGCGGATGATCCGGACGGCCCGATGATAGGCCCACGGGTTCAGACTCCAATAATCACCATAGAAATGCAAGTAACGAAAGGTCAAACCGAGCACATCGGGGTCATTCGCATGATCACGCAGCGCTTTCTGAATCACCGCATAGTCTCGTTCGTGCAGCACCTCGTCGGCCTGCAGGTACAGGGCCCAGTCCCCCTGGCAGTGGGAGAGCGCGACATTGGTTTGCTGGGAGAACAGCAGGCCATCTTTTTTCATCGAGTCATCCCAATAGGACGTGACGACGCGGACCTTGTCCGATCCGATCGAGCGGACGGCCTCGAGGGTGCCGTCCTCCGACTGGCCGACGTTGACGATGAACTCGTCCACGATCGGCAGCGCCGACCGGATCGCCTCGTCGAACGGGTAGTCGAATTTGATACCATTGCGACAAATGCTGAAGCCGCTGAGTGTCACGGGTAATGCTGCTCCATTAGATCCCGGCCGTGGGCAGAGGACGGCGCCCGCTGCGCCGGTGTCGAAGGGGCCGGGTAACGTCAGGACGTAATTGGGTAAGTGGGCAATTAGGT
>JBFKNO010000262.1:0-4225 GCA_041629275.1 Nitrospiraceae bacterium | reverse complement strand
CGTCACGAGGTCGGCCTCGCTCAGCTTGCGAGCGACGGGCTGGAGATCATGACGGGGGACGTCGCGGATGAGAACGTGCAGGCTCGGGCCGTGGACGGGATGGATGTCGTCTTCCACCTCGCGAGCGCGCATCTGGAGACGGACCTGCCCGAGATCGAGTATCGCCGGATCAACGTCACCGCGGTGGAGACGCTCTTGTGGCGCTGCCTCGAGGCCGGCGTGCGGCGGGTGGTCCACGTGAGCAGCGCGAGCGTCCACGGGAGCGTTGCCGGGCGACCGGCGGACGAGGAGTCATCTTACCACCCGGACACCATCTACGAGCGCACGAAGCTGGAGGGGGAGGAGGCCGCCCGCAGGGTCCACGCGCGCTGCAATGTCCCAGTGGTGATCGCGCGGCCGACGTGGGTCTACGGCCCCGGCTGCATGAGGACCGCCAAGCTGTTCCGCACGATCGCGGCAAACCGGTTAGTAATGATCGGGAAGGGGATCAACGCGCGCAGCGCGATCTACATCGACGACCTGCTCGATGGGCTGGAGCTCTGCGCCACCGTCGAGGGGATCGACGGCGAGGTCTTCCTCCTGACGCACGACGAGCTGGTCACGGCCAACGACGTCGTCGCGACGATCGCACGGTTGGTGGGCAAGCGCCACCCCGCCGTTCGCCTCCCGCTCTGGCTCGGTTGGACCGCCGCAAGGGGGGCCGAAATTGCCGCCCGCTTGTTGCGCGTCCGGCCCCCCGTCACGCGCCGGTCACTCAAGTTTTTCACGAACGACGCGGCCTTCACCTGCGCCAAGGCGACGCGCAGGCTGGGGTTCAAGCCGCAAGTGCCGCTGCAGACGGGCCTCGCATGGACCTGTCAGTGGTGGCACGCCGAGGAAGGACGCTCCTAGGATGTGTGGCATCTTCGGCCAGGTGTCTGACGGCGGCGTGGCCCGGGAGGGGTTGGATTCGATGGCCAAGGCCCTCGTGCACCGAGGGCCCGACGACGTCGGCTGCTACGTGCAGGGGCCGGTCGGGATCGGCAATCGACGGCTGAGCATCATCGACCTCGACGGCGGGCATCAGCCCATTTGCAACGAGACCGGCACGGTCTGGGTCGTCTTCAACGGAGAGATCTACAACTACCGCGCCTTGAGGCTGGAGCTTGAGCGCCGCGGCCACCGGTTCAAGACATCCTCAGACACGGAAGTGATCGTGCACCTCTACGAGGACGAGGGTCAGGACTGCCTGCACCACCTCGAAGGGATGTTCGCCCTTGCGATCTGGGACCAAGAGCGCGAGCGGCTCGTGCTGGCCCGGGACCGGCTTGGGCAGAAGCCGTTGTACTATCACCACCGCCCCGGCCAGTTCGTCTTTGCGTCGGAGATCAAGGCCATCCTGGCGAGCGGGACGGTCACGCCGGAGCCCAATCCCGTCGCCCTCCATCACTACCTCTCGCTTCGTTTCGTCCCGCCCCCCGACACGATGTTCCAGGGGATCCGGAAGCTGCCGGCCGCGCACAGGCTAGTCCTCGAACGCGATCAGCTCGACCTGAAGGCCTATTGGAGCCTCCGGTATGAGCCCAAGGTCAGCATCGCCGACCGGGAGGCGCTCGCGACGTTCGACGAGCTCCTCGGCGAGGCGGTGGAGAGCCACCTCGTGAGTGACGTGCCGGTGGGCGCCTTGCTCAGCGGGGGCCTCGACTCCGGTCTGATCGCGGCGCTGATGAGTCTGCGCACCAAGTCGCGCATCTCGACCTTCTCGGTCGGCGTGACGGAGAAGGACTGGAGCGAGCTCCCTTACGCTGGGGCGGTCGCCCGACGGTACGGGACGGACCATCACGAGATCGTCGTCGAGCCGAATCTCATGGAGATCCTGCCGCAGCTCATCTGGCACCTCGACGAGCCCTCCGATCCCTCTGCGGCGTGCAAATACTTCGTGGCCCGTGCCGCGGCTCAGCACGTCAAGGTCGTCTTGGGGGGCGACGGCGGAGACGAGATGCTGGGCGGGTACGATCGCTACGTCGGCAATAAGGTGGCGCGGTACTACGGCGCCCTGCCGAAAGTGCTGCGTGACCAGATCGGCAAGCACCTCTTGAGGTGGGTGCCGGATTCCTACACCTACAAGAGCCTGGCGCAGAAGATCCGGTGGCTCGATCAGACCGCCGACGACAGCGAGGACCGCCGCTACGCGGCGAGCGTGAACTTCTTCCGGTTCGACGACCAGATCAAGAACCGGCTCTATACGACGTTGCTCAGGGAAAAGCTCCGTGACATCGATTCGATCGACTACATTGCCTCCGTCTTCAGGTCCGCGCCCGTGGACGACCTGATAGATCGGATGCTCTACACAGACGTCATGACCCAGTTGGCCGAGCACGGCTGCATGATCGTCGATCGCACGACCATGGCCTTCAGCCTGGAAAGCCGATCGCCCTTTCTCGACCGGAAGCTGGCGGAATTCTGCGCGGTCCTGCCCACCCGATTGAAGATCAGAGGCCGACGCCTCAGATGGCTCGAGCGGGAGCTGGCAAGAAAATACCTGCCCCCGGAAGTCGTGAGTCGCCGCAAGCAGGGCTTCGGCCTGCCGCTGGGCTACTGGTTCAAGGGGGAGCTGGGCACGATGGCGGAGGACATGTTTCGCGAATCAGCCTTGGCAGAGGCAGGATGGCTGGACCAGAACGGGCTGCTCACGGTGCTGGACGAGCATCGAAGCAGAGGGATCGACCACAGCCATCGGCTCTGGATGTTGTTGAATCTCGAGATGTGGTACCGGACGTTTGTCGTGAAGAACAGCCGCTTGGGAGCAGACAATTGCGTCCTCAAGGCGTAATGCTCGGCGCATCGATTGTGTCGGGGCGGCGCGTACCCACTCCGCGCTGGAGAGGCTGAACTCTGAGTCTCAGGGTCGCCGCTCGTCACACGAGTCCGCGCTTGGAGAGGCAGAACGAAACTCTGCGCACGTCGACTGTGCGGCCGACGACCGAGGGTATCCCTGTACCATGCCTTCGGCGAAATGCAACCTGGACCGTACAGGGAAACATCGTCTATGCCGGATGCCGATGGCTCGTCCTCGTTGTTCTCGCAAAGCTGGGCTCTCCGGAGATGGTGGGACAGTTCGTGCTCGGGTTGGCTGTGGTCGAACCCGTCTTTATGGGAGCCAACCTTCAGCTGCGTGCCGTTGTGGCCACGGATGCCACGGGTGATTTTCCCTTCCATCAGTATCTGGGCCTGAGATTCGTGACCTCTTTTTTGGCCCTCGCCTTGGTTGCAGCAATCGTGTGGGTGACGAACTGGTCGCTGGCCACGTCGCTGGTAATCATGGCTGTCGCGCTGGCGAAAGCAGTCGATTCCTTCAGCGATATCTTCTATGGGCTTCTCCAACATCACGAGCAAATGGCAAGCATCGCCAAATCCATGATGATGAAAGGCGTATTCGCCCTCCCTTGCTTTACGGCCGGGCTCTACGGCACGGACAGTGTCGTGGGAGGCGTGGTCGGACTGGCCGTCGCCTTGGGTATTGTCACGCTGGGATACGACGCGCGCAATGGCGCCGCGATCCTGAGAGCCGCGAGGCGGCCCGGAGCCAGGCATGTGAACATGGTGGAGGCCTTGAGGGGGACGCTCGGCTCACGGACCGGATGGCATGCGATGAAGGCCGTGGCGTGGCTGGCACTGCCTCTCGGTGTGGTCATGCTCCTGATTTCCGTGAATCTGAACATGCCCCGGTATTTCATTGAACATGTCCTCGGAGAATGGGAGTTGGGGATCTTTGGCGCAATGGTCTACCTTGTCGTCGCCGGCTCGACCGTGGTGGATGCACTTGGACAGTCGGCAACCCCGCGTCTTGCGAAATATTATGCCACCGGAGATCGCGCGGCCTACCACGCCCTTCTCATGAAGTTGCTTGGTGCGGGGTTTGCGATGGGCGCGGCAGGTGTCGGCATCGCAATGCTTGCGGGAAGGGAGATTCTCACGGTGATCTATGGGGCCGACTATGCCGCCCACAACGACGTGTTCATCTGGTTGATGATCGGAGGCACCGCGTTGTACGTGGCGAGCTTTCTTGGGTTCGGCGTCACCGCGACAAGAAGGTTCCGGCAATTCCTGATGCCCTACGTGCTCGTGACGGCGGTGACCTTGGCTGGATCGGCGGCCTTGATCCCGGCATTTGGCTTGATCGGAGCAGCATGGGCCGCGTGTCTGACCAGCATCGTCACCTGTGCCGTGCTGGCGATCCTTGTCG
>JBFKNO010000261.1:0-4247 GCA_041629275.1 Nitrospiraceae bacterium | reverse complement strand
CTTCGTGCACGAGACCCATTTGATCGAGCCCATCATCCAGGGCATATCGGCTCATGCCCAACGGGAGGGAGCCAAATCGGTCTTGAAGGTCAGGTTAAGGGTGGGGGAGTTGAGCGGTGTGAATGAAGAATCGTGCAAGGCCACATTCTCGATATTGGCCCAAGGCACCCTGTTGGAAGAGGCTGAGCTGGAAGTCAGTGTGTTTCCGGGAAACAGGATCGAAGTGGTCTCATTTGACATCGACTGAAACGAACGGGACCGCGCCACCTCTGCTCGGCAGTTGGCGGTCGTAAACTCGAGGGCTTGCGCTGACAGCTCATCGCTTCAAGCTGATCAACGCCAGCGGACAGGCGAGACGCATGAACGGGACATCCGTCCAGCAGATTATCAATCCTTACGTCATCCATCCAGCCCGGATCGTGGGAAAAATCCAGGAGGCTCAGGGCATTTACACCTATCGCCTACAGCTGCTCAACGCGGCCGTGCGAAAGGCGTATCGCTTTGTCGGAGGGCAATTCAACATGGTCTACGCCTTCGGCGTAGGAGAAGTCGCCATGTCCATTGTGTCCGACCCCGATGATCGTGAATTGTTGGATCATACGATCAGAATGGTGGGACGGGTGACGCAAGCTATTGGGCGCCTTAGGACCGGAGATATGTTGGGCATCAGGGGGCCCTACGGTCGCGGTTGGCCATTGGACAGGGCTCGGGGAAAAGACGTGCTCATCGTGACTGGCGGACTCGGGTGTGCTCCCGTGGTCGGAGTCATCGAGTACATTTTCCGTCGGCGAGACTCCTACGGTGCCGTGACAATTCTTCACGGGGTGAAGGCACCGCAGGATCTTCTGTATCGTGAGCGCTTCGATGTGTGGCGTAGTCAGCCGAACACGGAAGTGTATCTGTCCAGTGATCAGCCGACGAAGAGCTGGCAGTATCACGTGGGCGTGGTCACCGAACTGTTTGAGCAAGTCACCGTCACCCCGGGCCGCACCATCGTCATGATGTGCGGTCCGGAAATCATGATGCGCGTGGGCATTCCGATTCTTGTTCGGCGCGGCATCTCGGAGACCGCGATCTTTCTTACCCTGGAGCGCCACATGGAGTGAGGTATTGGGCTATGCGGGCACTGTCAAATGGGCCCGTATTTAATCTGTAAGGACGGGCCCGTGATGAGATTTGACACGGTATCCGAGTGGTTGGGACGGCATGGCGTATGAGCAGACAGGCTGACAAGCTGACAGCGTGTGCCGACCTGCCGACTCTTGACGGATCACATGGCGAAACCGCGAAAATACGGCAAGCCCAGTAAGAGCACGAAACGCCCGAAACTCGGGGTCTTCAAGTTCGCGTCCTGCGATGGGTGTCAGCTCAGTATCCTCAATCTGGAGGACGAGCTGCTCGTCCTCGGGAGGGTCGTGGACATCGCCTTCTTCCCCGAGGCTTCGAGCCGATTCGGGGAAGGGCCCTTCGACATCGCGCTGATCGAGGGTTCCGTGACCACGCCGGAGGACGCGCGGCGGATCACCCATGTGCGGGAGCAGTCTCGCGTGCTGATCACGATCGGCGCCTGCGCGACCGCGGGTGGGATCCAGGCGTTGCGCAACTGGGGTGATGTGGAGGCGTTCAAGCAGGCGGTCTATCCCAGCCCGGAGTTCATCGCCAGCCTGAGCACCTCGACCCCCATCTCGGAGCACGTGCGCGTGGATTTCGAGCTCTGGGGATGTCCCATCGACAAGCATCAATTGCTCGCGGTGATCACGGATCTCCTGGCCGGCGTCACGCCCAAGCTGCCGACGCAAAGCGTGTGCACGGAGTGCAAACGACGGGGCCACGTCTGCGTGATGGTGGCCAGGGGCATGCCCTGCCTGGGCCCGGTCACCAGAACGGGGTGCGGCGCCATCTGCCCGGGCATGGGGCGTGACTGCTATGGATGCTTCGGGCCGGCGGAAGGGTTCACCGAGGGTGCAGCCTATCCACCGAACACGCCGTCTCTGGCGCGGCAGTTTCACCAGAAGCTCAACCTCATTCCGGTCGACGTGGTCCGTCGGTTCCGCGGGATCAACGGCTACGTCCGTCCGTTTCGCATGGAGAGCAATGCCTGGGAAGAGTCCTAAGACCCGGACGATCAGCGTGGACATGATGGCCCGCGTCGAGGGCGAGGGCGCCCTTCGGGTGACCGTGGAGAACGGTCAGGTGCGGGATGTGCAGCTGCGCATCTTCGAGCCGCCCCGGTTCTTCGAGGCCTTCCTGCGAGGCCGGTCCTACGCCGAAGTGCCGGACATCGTGGCGCGCATCTGCGGGATCTGCCCCGTCGCCTATCAAATGAGCGCCGTCCATGCGCTCGAGCAGGCCTTTGGCGTTCGAGTGGAGGGCGGGCTGCGCGATTTGCGGAGGCTCATCTACTGCGGCGAGTGGATCGAGAGTCACACGCTGCACGTCTACATGCTCCAGGCGCCCGATTTCCTCGGATACGACAGTGGCATCGAGATGGCAAAGGATCATCAACAGCTCGTGACGCGGGGGCTCCGTCTGAAGAAAGCCGGCAACCGACTGCTCGCCCTGCTGGGCGGAAGGTCCGTCCATCCCGTATCGGTGAAAGTGGGAGGCTTCTCCCGCGTGCCCACCCGGCGGGAGATGGAATCCCTGCGCGAGGAATTTCTGTGGGCACGGGACGCGGCGGCGGAGACCGTGCGCTGGGTGGCGGGGTTCGATTTCCCCCGGTTCGACCAGAATTACACCTACGTGTCCCTGAAGCCTGCGCATGAGTACCCCTTCAACGAGGGGCCCATTGCATCGAGCGACGGGGTCGAGGTGCCGGCGACCGAGTTCGAGGCTCACTTCCGGGAGGAGCAGGTTCCCTACTCGAACGCCCTGCAGTGCACGCTGAACGGGGCCTCGTACTTCGCCGGGCCGTTGGCCCGGCTTCATTTGAACGCGGACAACCTTTCGCCGTTGGCGAAACACGTGCTGGCCGAGACCGGACTGGGGCTGCCGCTGCGCAATCCGTTCCATGGAATTGTCGCCCGTGCCGTGGAGATTCTGTACGCCACCGAAGAAGCGCTGCGCCTCATCGAGCGCTATGACCCTCCACCCGAGCCCGCCGTGCCGTTGACGGTCCGTGCCGGCACGGGCATGGCTTGTACGGAAGCGCCGCGCGGGGCCCTCTACCATCGCTACGTCGTCGGGGAGGATGGGGCCGTGCTGGACGCAAAGATCGTGCCGCCGACCTCTCAGAACCAGCGACGGATGGAGGACGACCTCCGAGCCTACGTCCCGCGCGTCCTCAACCTGGGCGACAGGGAGGCCGCCGCGGGCTGCGAGCGGGTCATCCGGTGCTATGATCCATGTATTTCCTGCGCCACGCATTTCTTGAAGCTGGAAATTATTGGGCGATAGGAGCTAGACATACTGCAGCCGCGCCGTCTTACGGCGCCGGTTCCGGCAGCATCAGATGCTGCAGCTACACAGAAAGAGGAGGGTTCTCAGTGAAGGATCTGCTCGATGGCACGTACGCGAATCATCGGGCTCGGTAATTCATTCCGCGGAGACGACGGCGTGGGCCTGCATGTCGCCAGACGGGTCAAGGAGCTGCTCGGGCCGGGGAGCGACGTCGTGGAGGCCGAGATGCTCGGCGTGGAGGTGCTGGACTTGATGAAGGGGACCGAGTTGGTGATCCTCGTCGATGGCGCGCGCACCGGGAAGCCACCCGGCACCGTCCACCGATGGGATGTGAGCCGGCAGGCGCCGTCCCAGAACCCGTTCCCACATTCCACCCATGCCGTCAATGCGATGGATGGCGTCGAGCTGGGGCGAGCCCTCGGTGAGCTGCCCCCCTGCGTCATCGTGTATGGCGTCGAGGTCGGGTGCATCGAAGCGGGAGCCGAGCTCAGCGAGCCCGTGGTTCGAGCGGTGGAGGACGCAGCGCTGCGGATCGTCGGTGAAGTCGGGGACGCGCCCCATGCATGAGACGGCGCTGCTGTCGCGGGTCGCCCGGCTCGTCGAGGACCAGTTGGCCGGCCGGCCGGAATGTCGTGCCGTCACCGTCCGTATCCGTGTGAGCCCCTGGTCGCATCTGTCGGCGCACGATGCCCGTTCGTTGAATGACACCTTTTCCATGGTCTCGGCGGGTACGCGTGTGGAAGGAGCGACGCTGGAGATCACCAAGGCCCGGGTGCCCGTCACATGCCCGACATGCGAGCAGGAGCACGTCGCGGAAGAGACGATGATGGCCTGCACCGGCTGCGGGT
>JBFKNO010000260.1:0-4262 GCA_041629275.1 Nitrospiraceae bacterium | reverse complement strand
GTTTTCTCGACCGAAGCGAACCTGACTTGCGTCGCCCCGAGCTTGAGCTTCCGCACGCGGCTCATGGCCTGCTGCTCGTAAGGCGTGAAGGAGAAAATCAGATCTACCCTAATGCCCGTACCGACATCGGCACAAGGCAGGACCATTGTTTGGGCTGTGAAGGAATCCGGGTCGACGAGCGGCTTCAGTTCTGCAGCGGCCACGACCTGGAGCACGTCTGGCAGACGCCGGAGGTCCGCGCCAAGCGTAATGTCAATGTCCTTCGTCAGGCGGGGCTCGCCGTAGAGTAGAACAGCCTGACCGCCGATGACCATATAGGGAATGGCGGCGGCGTCGAGTGCTTGCGCGATCCGTTCAAGCAGGCGTTCGAACATTCAAGGCTCGCGCCACACGGATGTCGACCTCGATGCCCTCCAAGGGTTCCTTAAGGGGGAAGACGCCCATCGTGCAAGCTTCTTTGTAGAGGGCTTCGAACAGGCGGAGATTCCGCGCGTATTCGGGTGTTTCCTGCCTCGCCAAGGCCTTCTCAAACGCGTCCAAGATCTGAGGGTTCTGAACCACGTGCACCCCTGGGGAATGATGTCAGAGCCCCATGATACCTCTTTTGAGCGCGCAGGCAAAGCTTCAGGGGGCGCCCCGCGTTGCTCATGAGGCACGTTGGCCTGGGCGTTGACCCGGCGATGAGCCCTGGACTATGGTCCGGACACGGTTCATGTCCGGGGCAGAGACCAAGCCCGTGTAAAAAGGAGTTCGCCTCCTATGAACGTCGAGCACTGGCGTCCCGATGACGACGGTCCATTGTCCGAGCAGGCCATGCGCCGAAAGCTCGAGCAGCGCGGCTACAGCGTGAGCCGCTACACCTACCCGCCGGGCACTTCCTTCCCCGAGCACCGCCACAGCATCGACAAGATCGACGCGGTCCTCGCCGGTCGGTTCCGCATGTCCGTGAACGGTCAGGCCGTGATCCTGGAGCCCGGCGATTGCCTCGCCGTCCCGTGCGGCACGCCCCACTCGGCCGAGGTGGTCGGGGACGAGCCGGTCGTCAGTCTCGACGCCACTAAGTCGGAAGGCGGGAAGCGGCAGGCGGGAGGCGAGAAAATGTAAGAGGGTGTTGTTCCCCTCACGCCTTCCGCCTCCCGCTTTCCGCCTCCCGTTTCTGGCCGTTGCTTCCATGGCCGCATGGGAAATATGATGCGTCGTTATGCTGTCGGAACGCGGCCAGTCTGGACCGGTCTCCCTGACCTCCGTGCTCGTGGTGCTCGCGGTGATCGTCGCGGGGGTCTGGATCTGGAACAGCTTGCACTATGACACGCAGGACTTCATCACCGAGGTAGTCATCCCGATCGCCGCGGGGGTGTTGCTCGTCGTCACGGCCATCTGGCTCGTCGTCCGCAAGATTCGTGGGCGGCGCCAGCTCAGGCAGCGCATCGACCGGCTCATCAAGAAGCTTCAGGCGGAGCCGTCTTCGGAGAAGCGGCTGGATCTGGCCTTTCTCCTCGTCGAGCTGAATGGCTACAAGGCGGCGGGACTGGAGCCCGTCATCCAGGCGATGGCCACGCTGTTCCGTCATACGCTCAAGACGGCGATCGGAGACAAGCAGCATCGAATTCGCGGGATGGCGGCCAGCTATCTCGGGGCGATCGAGGACCGCGCCGCCGTCCCCTTGCTGATGAGGGCCCTCGAGGACGATCACGCCTACGTGCGGAGCTGTGCCGCCCTGGCGCTCGGGCGGATGAAGGTCGCCGAGGCGAAGGAGAAGCTCGAGGTGGTCATGAAGGAGGATTGGGATCAGACGGTGCGCAGCCGGGCCCGCGAAGCGTTTGAGCGCATCGGGTGAACGATTACTCTCCTGAGGACTCTTCAGCGACCCAGTCGATGGTGAGGACCTCCGGTCGGCAATTGACGCGCACGGGAAGGAGGCTCCACCCGACCCCCCGGTTCACGTAGAGCCGATGGCCGTTGCGTCGGTACTCGCCCGCGAGTCGCCCGTGACAACCGGGTGGAAGCCAAAAGGGGTGGAGCCCGGGGATCCGCCACTGGCCGCCGTGACTGTGCCCGCACAGGATCAGGTCGGCATGGTGCCGGTCGCTCAGCAGATCGAGGACGTTGGGTGCGTGCGCCAGGACGAGGGTGAAGCGATTCCGCGTCCGGCCGGGGATGCATCCGGGATCGGCCCGGCCGGTGCTGGGATCGTCGAGTCCCGCGATCGCAAGCTCGCCACCCTCGAGCGGGAGGATCAGGGATCGGTTGAGAAGAAGGTGGACGCCGCAGCGTTCCGCGAGCTCGGTGAATGTCGTCTCCGGCAGGCCGCTGGCATGGTCGTGGTTGCCCAGCGTCATGTACACCGGCGCGATTTCGCGGAGCCGGCACAGAAACCGAGCCAGGTGAGTCAGGCCGGAGCGGGTGTCCAACAAGTCCCCCGTGATGAAAATCCAATGGGGCCGGCGCTGCGCGATCGCCTGCAGCATGCGCTCGTGGCGGGGCAGAAATCGGTCGATGTGCAGGTCGGTGAGGTGAGTGGCGCGGTACCCGGCGAGAGCGGTCCGCTCACAGGTGAGCCGAGACGACAGGAGAGACGTGAATCCGAGCTCGCAAGGAGGAAGGCGACGGAGCAGGATGCGGATGGGACGGGTGAGGAACGGCCCCAGGCGGACACGCGCGCGGGTAACCCAGGCCGGGGACATGCTGATCAGCCCATGATACGATTGAGGGCTTCTTTGTCGTGGAAGGTGAAGCGATAGCCCTGGTCGAACAGCTTCCCCATCCCGTTCATCAGGATTTCGAGCTCGCCGTCCTTGTGGACCGTGTCGAAGTGCGTGTTCAGCATCGACACCTGCAGCGCCGAAGGAAGACCGGGATTGAACGTCAGACCGAACGACTCCATGATGTGGCGGAGCTCGAGGTCGCTGTACCGCTCGTCGTCGTCTCGGTCCCCCACCAGGGCAAATTCGTAAAATGTCAGGCTCAGCGACAACGTTGATTGCGCGCGGCTGAAGTCTTCACGCGCGGCTACGAGCCCGCCGGGATATCGGGCATCACAGTCGAGCGCGGCCCGCCGTGGCCGCGCCGCCGCGTTCGGCGCACCCGGCTCCCACCGGACACCCTGAACGGCGGGTGGGGGCGATTCCTTCGGGTGCTCTTGTTTGTAGAACCACTGCGTGCACTCGCTGGCCTCAGCGAAGACGCGCTTGTCGACCTTGACCTGACGCTCGATGTGCGCGGTAAAGGCCCGAAAGACCTCGTGCTGGAGCTGAGGGGCGGCTTGCGCCGTGAGAGGCGACGCTGCCCCGAGTGAGGCAACCAACCAGGCGAGCAGGTAGGGGCTTGGCGTCCGCATACGAAGGCAGTATACCATGAAGTCTCTTGACGCCAATACGGTGCGGCCGAAATCGTGACATTGCAACCATCATCGAGGAGCGACGCCACAAGCAACGACATGGCGGGATCGGCGCTCCCCTATCTGACCGCCGACACCCCGGGGATCGGCGGCGTGATCCGTGCCGAGCCCGAGGACTTCGTGGTGGACGAGCTTCCCCTCTATCTCCCCTGCGGGCAGGGCGAGCATCTGTACCTCCGCATCACGAAGCGAGGCCTCTCCACCTCGCAACTCGTCTCGTACTTGTCCTCGAGCCTGGGCGTGAAAGCCCGGGCCATCGGTGTGGCCGGCCTCAAGGATGCCCGGGCGGTCACCTCGCAGCTCGTCTCGCTCCACGGCGTCTCGCCGGACGTGATCACGAGGGTTCGGCACGAGGGGATCCTCTCGGTCGAGGTCCTGGGGCGGCACCGCAATCGGCTCAGGACCGGTCATCATCGTGGCAACAAGTTTCGCCTGGTGGTGCGGGATGTGCGACCCCTGGCGCGGGAGGTGGTGCCGGCCGTCCTGGCACAGGTCATCCGGCGCGGCCTCCCCAACTATTTCGGCCCGCAGCGCCAGGGTCGACGGGGGGAGAATTACCGCGTCGGCGCGGATCTCCTGCGAGACCCTGGTCGTCGCATGCAGATGCCCAAGCGCACGCGCCTCTGGTACTTGAATGCCTACCAGTCGCACCTGTTCAACCTCGTGCTGGCCAGCAGGATCGGGTGGATCGATCGTCTGCTCGTCGGCGACTGGGCCATGAAGCATGAGAACGGCGCCTGTTTTCAGGTCGAGGACGCCGGCGCAGAGCAGGCGCGGGCCGACCGATTGGAGATCAGCCCGACGGGCATCCTCTTTGGCTCCCGCGCACCCTGGGCGACAGGGGAGCCGGGCGAGATCGAGCGCG
>JBFKNO010000259.1:0-4271 GCA_041629275.1 Nitrospiraceae bacterium | reverse complement strand
TGACTGCGCCTCTTTGACACAGTCAGGAGGTCAAAGGCAAACCCCCCAAACAAAAAAACGCTTTTGCGGAAGGCTCGCCTCGCGCAAAAACGCCCCTTCGGTCATTTCTGCAGGCCGTGCACCGCCAGGCCTTCCTCACCCCATGCGCCGGCACTCCCTGGTACGGCGCCGCGGCCCAGACATATTTATGTTTGGTTTCCCTTGTGCGGCTTCTTCGCTCTCCTGTGAGCCTTTCGTCGCTTGCGTATCATACGGGCCACGGCGTAGGCGGCCACCAGCAAGACGATCGCCCCGGCCACGTACCACACCCAGACCGGAGTCTCCCGCTCGACCGCGCAACCCGTGCCGAAATCGACGCGCGTGCTGCGCTCGCTCGAGCGATCCTCAGGATCGAACTGAACCTTTGTCTTTTGCTCCCGGTCCCCGACTATGATGAGGACCGGATCCCCGAGATTGTCGTCGTGGAGGTGGAGAATCGCTTTGTAGTACCCGTAAGAGTCCGTATAGGCGGTCTCCACGACCGAGACTCGAGTATCCTTGACGATGACCTTCTGATCGGCAACCGGCTGGCCCCCTGCCCCACAGACAAAACCCTCTACCGTGAACCGATGATCGACCTCATGCAAGGCGACCACGGGTGAGGAGAGGGCCCACAACGTCATGAGAAGCGTCGCCCCGCCGGCAGCCGCTTTCACCGCCATCACGTGCTTTCGTGCGTCGCTCCGGTTGGCCATGTCCCAACACCCCGGCCTGGCTCAGCACCTCGCAGGCTGATCGACCGCCTTCGCTGACACATCAGCAAGCCTCGAACAGGCTCTCTTGCCAGGATTTTGGGCGGCGCCTCGTATAACATGAATGCCACCCTTTGTCAATTGGGGTCTGACCCTGCCCGCTCGAAGCTTGACTGTAATATCAAGGTCTTCGGCGCTGAGATCGCGGATGGAAGGGCACTACACAGGACGGGATGGGGCAGCGTGCAACAATGCCGCGGTGAGGGAAAGAGGATGGCTTCAGGCAGGTCGTGTCGATGAGGATGAAGAGGGTCGCTTCGGTTGGGTCACAATAACCCGCGCGCTCTGGCCTCCCGTTCGACTCTCTCGGCTTCCGCAAGCCGTTGCGACTCGTGCTTGCTCATCCATTCGTGCCAGGATTTGCCGAAGGCCGTGTCCTCGCCGCTGAACGTGACGGCGACGATCTCGTCAAAGGGAATCTGAAGGGTCTCCGGTCCTTGTTGCGGTATGATCTCCAGGAACGGGCGGGCGGCCCGGGCATCCCGATTCGAGACATAGCCCTCGATCTTCCTGCCGGAGGACAGCTCGACCGTCACGTCACCTCGATAATCGAAGGCGTGCTCGACCAACTCGACGAGCTCTTCGCGGCTCTGCGGCCGCACGCTCCGTCCCTCCGGCGAACCCGCCGGCGTCGCCTGGTCACACGGCTCGGCCATGAAGTTCTCGTCCGATCTCCCTCCGCTCTCCCCCGGGGGGAGAGGGCGAGGGTGAGGGGATCAACAGCTAAGATGAGATGCTAGCGGGCATTGGGGAGTAGTGTACTCTTGACGGTGCGCCCGAAGCCAGACCATGACCCGAACGTGTCTTCGACGGCCGAGGCTTCGTACCCGCAGTGCACCATGCAGTCTGCACACTGTTCATTACGGCCTGTCCCGTAACGCTCCCACTCGGTGCCATCCAATAACTCGTGGAAGGTCTTGACGTAGCCGTCCTGCAGCAAATAACAGGGCTTCTGCCAGCCGAACACATTATAGGTCGGATTACCCCAGGGGGTGCACTGATAGTCGCGCTTGCCCATGAGGAATTCCAGGAAGAGGGGCGATTGGTTGAAACGCCAGCCCCGCTTGCGATTGCCCAGAATGCGCGAGAACAACTGACGCGTGCGGTCACGTTTGAGGAAATGCTCCTGATCGGGCGCCTTCTGATAGCTGTACCCCGGGGAGAGCATCATGCCTTCCACGCCCAGGACCATCATCTCGTCGAAGAAGGCTCGCACCCGTTCGGGGTTGGCGTCGTCGAAGAGGGTCGTGTTGGTCGTGACCCGATGGCCGCGCGCCAAGGCGGCGCGGATCGCGCGCACCGCGACGTCGTACACGCCGTCCCGGCAGACCGCGTGGTCGTGCTCCTCGCGCAGCCCGTCCATGTGCACGCTGAACGTGAGGTATTTGGACGGCTCGTACTCCTCGAGCTTCCGCTCGAGCAGGATGGCGTTCGTACAGAGGTAGACGTACTTCTTCCGCTCCACCAGTCCCCGGACGATCGTCGACATCTCGGGATGGATGAGCGGCTCGCCGCCCGGGATGCTGACGATGGGCGCCGCGCACTCATCGGCTGCGGCCCAGCACTGCTCCGGGGTCAATCGCTTGTCCAGGATGTGGTCGGGATACTGGATCTTGCCGCAGCCGGCGCAGGCGAGATTGCACCGGAACAGCGGCTCGAGCATCAGGACGAGGGGATATCGCTTCACGCCCTTCCATCTCTGGGTCAGGACGTACTTGCTGACGGTATACATCTGAGATACGGGAACGGCCATCTCTGCTCCTCTATGGCTTGGGAATCCGGCCTTTGCTCCTCAGGGGGGATACTGGAAGGCTCTCAAACCAGCGTTAGCTTGGAATAATATCACCCACCCCCCTAATCGTCAATGAGAGGGGCTCAGGGCGTTCCAGGGCTCTTCGGCTCGAATCCGGAAGGTCGCGCGAGGCATGATCGCGCTGGCTGGAGGCGCCGGGCGGATTCGAACCGCCGAATCGCAGTTTGGGAGCGGCTAACAAGGACAGGGCAACGAACGACTCCGACTCCCCAGGGGGGCCACGACACACACGCATCCGGCCATACAGTAGACAGGCTTGGTTATAGGAAGTCTGAGACGCCGATGCCTTCGGGACTACCGCGCCCCTGACTCAGCGACATGCCTTACACTTGGGCTTTGCGTCTACCCACGCAGGGGACAGCATATCGAGAGTCCCCACGCTGACAAAGGCAAGAAGACACAGGATGAGCATAAGCGTTCGCGTTCTCATAAGTCACCTCCGTGGTTCGGTCTTGGATGGCCGTTTCGGCACTCCATGTACCCACGCGTTTCAGAAAAGCGGTCGGGAGGTTCGGGCTTCTTCGCCCGATTCAGGGAACCCCTCAATTCTTACGACTGTGCGGCTGCGTGCGTGGCTGAGGGTATATCTTGAAGGGCCGCGATCTCTGCATCGAGCTTGTCAATTCTCTGGTCGTTGCCGCCTTTCACAACATAGACTGTCCTCAGCGTGTCCAACATACTTGCATCTTGGCCTCGTGTCAGTTGAACCGCGCGCTGCGCGTACTGCTCCGCTTTGCCTAGGTCTTTAACGGCTGGGTTCGTCGTAACCGCGTAGATCCATGCAAGGTTATTGTACGATTCATCGTCATATGGGTTTTCTGCGATCGCTTTCTCCCCTGCCTCAACGGCTTGGTCCCAGTAGCTTTCCCCCCTTACCAATTGGATGTACGCGAGGGTCCTGTTCGCCAGCCAGAATTCTTTTCCTTGGCGTTCTACGTGCAAGGCATTCGCCTTCTTGAGCATTTCGATCGCGCGTTCTTGATCGGAGGCAATCATAGGCTGATGATCTTCAGCACGTTGGTAATAGAAGGCCCCGAGCCTGGTCAGGAGCTCGGGAGTCGGGTAACGTGCGACGAGCTTCTCGTATTCCGAGATCGCGAGGTCGAAATTCTTATCCAGAACCCACCGTTCGAGGGAGGCGACTTTGGAGCCGACCTCGAGCTGGGCAAGTCTCGAGTTGAGGTCATAGGCATAGACGCCGATTGCGATGAGCCCCGCAAGAGGGAAGAGAAAGATCAGCGAAAGGCGTTTCGCCAGTTTTGCCTGTAATCGCTGGATGTCGGGCAGAGGGCTCTGTAAAGGGGCCTGAGTCCCACGCACCTTGCTCTTGCTCACATTTGCGTTCATAGGGCACCTGCCTTCTCTTGTGTGGTTGCTGGCTTCAGCCCGAGCAGACACCGAGGCTCCGCAATAAGTAGCCGATGGGGTCAAGTATCCCCTCCGTGTAGTGACGGACCTCGCTCTGATTCGTAGTGAGTCCTTGGATATCGTTGACCGCTTTCTTGACAGCACGCAGGCCTTCGCCATGCTGCAAGATAAGGAAGGCCCCGAGTAGCAGAGCTAACCCCGTAAGCTGGTCTACTCCGCTCTTGTTGTACAGCTCCCAGATTGCCGGCAAGACCAGAACCATACTTCCGGGTCGAGACACTTTCGAAAGATTGGCAATG
>JBFKNO010000258.1:0-4308 GCA_041629275.1 Nitrospiraceae bacterium | reverse complement strand
GGTGTTCAACGCGACGCTCGACCGTGAAGGCTTGATCCGGCAGGTGCTCCAGGCGCTCGTCCAAGATCTCCATTACGATCGGGCCATGATGTCGTTCTTCGATCGAGACCGCCAGGTTTCCTATAATTTGAGGCTCTATGGCGTGAGGGAGCATATCAGCAATTTCGCCCGGTCGATCGTGGTTCCCGTCAAGGACCCCGAGAGCGCGGAAGGCGTGGTGCTCCTGCAGGGACGACCGCTGTGCATCGGCGATGTGCGCGATGTCTGGGACCGTCTGCATCCTCTCCACCAGCAGTTGGCGTTCATGACCAAGGCCAAGTCGGTCCTGTCCGTCCCGCTCAAGGTCAAGGACCGCATCCTCGGATCCCTGACGGTCGATCGCACCGACGAGCAGTCCCTCTCTGAGGAGGACCTTTCGCTGATGACGACGCTGGGCAACCAGGTCGCCATCGCGCTCGATAACGCCGACGCCTACCACAAGATCGAGGACCTGAACGTCGGACTCGAAGCGAGGGTGCGCGAACGCACCTCCGCCCTCGAGCATCTCAACACGGACCTGGAAGGGGCCAACGTCAAGCTGAAGGAGATGGACCGGCTGAAGTCGGCCTTCGTGTCGATCGTCTCCCACGAGCTGCGCACGCCCATGACTTCCATCAAGGGCTACGTCGAAAACATGCTCGACGGGCTGACCGGCTCATTGACCGAACGGCAGCAGCGCTACCTGGAACGGATCCGCCACAATTCCGAACGGCTCACGCGGATGATCAACGAGTTGCTCGATCTCTCCCGTATCGAGGCCGGGCAGATGCACCTCCACCGTCGGCCGGCCGCGGCGGCGGACCTCATCGAGGAAGTCGTCGAGGGCCTCCAGAACCTGGCTCACGCCAAGGGCATCGACTTGACCGTCGCCGCCCCGGCGGGCACGCCCGCGATCGATGGGGACCACGACAAGCTCCACCAGGTCCTGACCAACCTGGTGCACAACGCGATCAAGTTTACGGCCAAGGGAGGCCGGGTCAGCATCGAGACCCTCGACCAGCGGAACGGTTGCCTCCAAGTCACCGTGGCCGACACAGGCTGCGGCATCCCGGCCGCGGAGATCGACAAGATCTTCTACAAGTTCTACCGGGGGAACGAGGTGGCTGCGGAGGTTCGAGGAGCGGGACTGGGGCTCGCGATTTCCAAGACTCTCGTGGAATTACACGGCGGCAGGATCTGGGTGGAAAGCCAGCCGGGAGCCGGGAGTCGATTCATGTTCACCGTGCCCGCCGTGCAGGTTACCCCGTCACGCGCGGGCAGCGAAACCCACGAGGCCGCTGGGCGCTAGGCGCCCCCTTTCAGGAGGGTGCGGAGGCCGAAGTAACCGAACGCGTCCTTCAGGTTCGAGTACATCCGCTTGAACGGTCCCATCTGCCTGTTCGTCACGTATTCCATGGTCAGGGCGATGCGCTCCTCCCCTTCACCCAGGGGCGTCACGGCGTGCCAGACCTTGTCCCCGTTGAAGATCACCAGGTCGCCCGGCTCCGTGACGAGACGAAGCTCCCGGGTCTCCCGGTCGGGATTGTCCTTGTGCAGCTGGCACACGAGCTGGCACTGGGGTGAGCGGTCGACCAGGCCCATGAGGATCGTGTATCGAGCGCCCTTGTAGTACGACGTGTCGTAATGAAACCCGATATGGTCGCCCGGCTCCGTATAATAATAGAGCGCGCAGGCGTGCGGGTCGTTGTCCGGGCACAAGAGAAGACGCGCGTGGACGAGACGGTTCAAGAAGTCGAGGAAGACGGGCGACCCGTAGAATTCCAGAAAGTCGGTCGCCTCCTTTCTGAGGGTGAAATAGCTGACACTCCCCCCTTTCTTGTGACCGGGGATATAGTTTCGGTTGAGCTTGGGCTTGAGGCGCTCGGCGTGGGCGGCCAAAGCATCCGTGACGAGGTCGGCGGGGAGAAACCCTTTCAAGACGAGAAACTCATCCTGCTCCCAATAGTCTCGATGGACGCGCTCGAAATCCAGGCTCGCCACCGCCCGCCCGACAGCCTCGGCAATGCTCCCGCTCGCGACAGTCGTCATCATGATGCTCCCCGGTCCACCTTGTTCATTGTCGAGTCATGCTCTTGAGAAGTGATTAGCTAGGTGACGTTCCTGTTCCTCCCCTTTGTAAGGGGCTTGTCCGCCGACTTGTCCGCCGTAGCTTCAGCGAAGGCGGAAGCCTTGGCAAAGGCTGACTCCTCCCGCCTTGCTGTGCCCCCTCACCCCAGCCCTCTCCCCCGAGGGGGAGAGGGAAGGAGTCGATTTCTACGGGGGTCTGAGCGCGGGTGCTTCCACCACCTCCACGCCCGGTGGGACCGTGAACTCGAACAGGTCGTCATTGAGACCCGTGTTCGCCTGGAGATTCGAGAACTCGAAGGTCGACACGTTTCCACTGACCTCGTGGATGTGCAGCACCTTGATGTAATACGTCTTCGGCTGGACTTCGAGCACGATCTTCGCCACGTTCTGCACCGATTCGTGGCTGCTCGTTTTCGGCAGGAGCGTCACGAGGGGGAGGCCGCCCGCGCCGGTCTCCAGCACGCTGGTCGGAGCCAGATCGAACTCCTCCTCGAGCTTGGCCACGCCCTGGAGCAATCGGAGCGGCGCACGCGACGCCGTCATCCGGGTGAGGTCGCCGATCAGCACCTGCTGGTGGGCGGGCACGTACATCTGGACCCGGTCTTTGTTGACGTAAATCTGCTCGACCGACGGCTCCTTGTAGTCCCAGCGGAGCCGGCCGGGCTTCTTGATGTAGAAACGGCCGCGCGAGCCGAGGGGGGTCGCAAACCCCTCGATGCGGGTCTGCTGCGTGAAATCGGCCTGCAGGTCCTTCGTCTTCCGATAGGTCGCCTGCAAGGTCTTGACGACCTTGCGAACTTTTGCCTGGTTCGCCTTCAGGCTGTCGCTCCAGGCGGCCGTCGCCCAGAGCGCTACCACGGCGGCCATCACTAGCATCCACGCACGGATCGGATTGTCGATCAACCTGGTCACCTCGTGCTCGGTCTCCATGCGGGGGCTGCGGGGGGCTCTTTATTCCTCGATGGCGCCGACGACGCCCCGTCGTCCGATCACCTCTCGACGTCCATCCCTTGCCGGTGCACCCACGATCCCGTCCTGCTCCATGCGCTCGATCATCCTGGCGGCACGCGGGTAGCCGACGCGGAGCCGGCGCTGGATGAGTGACGCGGAGGCCTGACCGCTCGTCAGCACGAGATCCTTGGCCTGCTCGTAGACCTCATCACGCTCCTGCTCGGCCTCGGCCTCCTCGCGCTTCTGCATTTGGCGGAGCTCCTCGTGGTGCCTCGCCGGGGCCTGGCGCGTGATGAACTCCACGACTTGGCGCACGTCCTCATCCCCGACGAAGGACCCGTGGATTCGGGTCATGCGGCCGGTCCCCGAGGCCAGATACAACATATCCCCCCGTCCCAGCAAGGCTTCGGCCCCGTTCGCGTCCAGGATGGTGCGCGAATCGGTCTTCGAGGAGACCTGGAACGCGATGCGTGCGGGGAAGTTCGCCTTGATCAGACCCGTCAAGACATCGACCGACGGACGCTGCGTGGCCAGGACCAGATGGATGCCGGCGGCCCGTGCCATCTGGGCCAGCCTGGCGATCTTGTCTTCGACATCTTTCGGGGCCACCATCATGAGGTCGGCCAGCTCGTCGATCATGACCAGGATATACGGAAGCGGGGCCGGTGGAGTCTTGGGCGGCGTCATGATCGGTGCCTCGGCCACGTCGGGCTCCGCCGTTTCTCCCGTCGACAGCCGGTCCTCCTCGCTCAGGAAATCCGCCGGCGGTTGCCCCTGCCCGCCCGGCTCAGCCCGCGCCTGCTCCTCGGCGAGACCTTGCTCGCGGGCGACCCACCGATTATAGGCATCGATGTTACGCACCCCGGCCTCCGCCAGCATCTTGTATCGCTGCTCCATCTCCTGGACGACCCATCCCAGACCCCGGGCCGCCGACTTGGGATCCGTGATCACCGGTCGGAGCAGGTGGGGCACCCCGTCGTAGAGCTGGAACTCCAGCATCTTCGGATCGATCAACAGCAGCTTCACCTCGTCCGGCCTCGCGGTGCAGAGCACGCTCAGCAACATGGAGTTGAGGCTCACGCTCTTGCCCGCCCCGGTCGCCCCGGCGACCAGCAAATGGGGCATCGTTTTCAGGTCCGCCGTTACGGGCCGGCCGAAGATGTCCTTCCCGAGCGCCAGGGTCAATTTGGACCGGGATCTGGCGAAACTCTCGCTGAGCAAGATTTCCTTGAGCTGCACGGTCTCGCGCTG
>JBFKNO010000257.1:0-4325 GCA_041629275.1 Nitrospiraceae bacterium | reverse complement strand
CCCGGCCATGTCCCCATGCACATGATCCAGGCCAATATGGAGAAGCAACTGGCGGCCTGCCAGGAGGCGCCGTTCTACACGCTGGGCCCCCTCACGACGGACATCGCGCCCGGCTACGACCACATTACGTCCGCGATCGGCGCGGCGATGATCGGCTGGTACGGCACCGCCATGCTGTGCTACGTGACACCCAAGGAGCACCTCGGCCTTCCGAATCGCGAGGACGTGAAGACCGGCGTGATCGCATACAAGATCGCCGCGCATGCCGCCGACCTCGCCAAGGGGCACCCCGGGGCGCAGGCACGGGACAACGCCCTGTCCCAGGCGCGGTTCGAGTTCCGGTGGGAGGATCAGTTCCACCTCTCGCTGGATCCGGATACGGCCCGCACCTTCCACGACGCGACCCTGCCGGACAATGCGGCGAAGACGGCCCACTTCTGCTCCATGTGCGGGCCGCACTTCTGCTCCATGAAGATCACGCAGGACGTGCGGGACTATGCCGCCCAGAAGCAGGTCGACGAGCAGGCGGCCATCCAGATCGGCATGAAAGAGAAAGCAGAAGAGTTCAAGAAGTCTGGAGCAGAGATATATCGGTAACCCAGTTTTGAGTTTTGAGTTTTGAGTTCTTAGTTTTGAGTTGTCGTCGTATTGATGAGGAAGAGTATTGTAAGAGACAAGAGCTATGACTTCGCACTTCGGGTGATCACACTCGTGCGAAGGTTGCGCGAGATCCGTGAGAATACCTTAGCGAATCAAGTTCTCCGTTCTGGTACGAGCATTGGAGCCAATATCGAGGAGGCGTTGGCGGCTCATAGCCGTCGTGATTTCATTCATAAAATGGCCGTCGCCTCGAAGGAAGCACGAGAGACGAAATATTGGCTCAGACTTCTTCATGACTCGAGCCTTCTCTCGCCACATGAGGTCAGGCCCATGATCACAAGCGCGGATGAGCTTCTTCGCATGCTCACTGCGATTGTCAAGACGAGCCAACAGGCAAAGCTATCAGCAACTAAGAACTAAAAACTCAAAACTTAAAACTCAAAACTTCCGTACCAGATTGGTGCTATATGAAACGATATAAGCCGGCTCCCCTGCGGGAGCGTGACATCACCCGGCAGATCGCCCGAGAGTACTACCGGGAATTCGATTCGCTCATCGAAAGCGACGTGATCATCGTCGGCGCCGGCCCGTCCGGCCTCATCTGCGGCCGCGACCTGGCCGCCATGGGTTTTCGCACGCTGATCGTCGAACAAGCCCTGGCGCTGGGCGGCGGCTTCTGGTCGGGCGGCTATCTGATGAACAAAGCGACCATCTGCGCCCCGGCCAACGAGATCCTGGAAGACCTAGGGGTACCCTGCAAGCAGATCAAGGACTGCGAGGGCATGTTCATCGTCGATCCGCCCCACGCGACCGGCGCGCTCATCGCCGGCGCCTACGCGGCCGGCGCGAAGGTCATGAACCTCACGCGCGTCGTGGATCTCGTGCTGCGGCAGGACGGCGTCCTCGAGGGCGTGGTCGTCAACAATACGACGGCGGAGATGGCCGGCCACGACGTAATCCATGTCGATCCCATCGCGCTCGAAAGCAAGATCGTCGTCGACGCGACGGGCCACGACGCGGTCGTTGTCGGTCTGCTGCACAAACGGCGGCTCTCCCAGGCGGTTCCCGGCAACGGGGCCATGTGGGTGTCCCGCTCCGAGGAGGAAGTGGTGAACCGCACCGGCGAAGTCTATCCCGGCTGCTTCGTCGTGGGCCTGTCGGTGGCGGCGGTCCACGGCACGCCCAGGATGGGCCCGGCGTTCGGCGCCATGTTGCTCTCGGGCCGGTACGGAGCGGACTTGATCAAAAAGAAGCTCAAACAAGAATGAAGGGTTTGTAGTGCCAATGGATTTGCAGGATTTTCTCATCCAAGGACAGGGCAGTCTGGAGGACAAGAAGGAGGCCTGGGGTCTGTTTCAACAGGCCTATGAAGCCCAAATGAAGGGGGACCTCGAGGAGGCCGTCTCGCTCTACAAACGGTCGCTCGAACTGCACCGAACCGCCGAGGCCCACACCTTCCTCGGGTGGACCTACAGTTTCATGGGCCGTGTCGACGAGGCCATCGAGGAATGCCAACGCGCGATTCAGGCCGATCCGGAGTTCGGAAATCCCTACAACGACATCGGGGCCTATCTGATCGAGAAAGGCGAGTTCGACGAGGCGATCCCCTGGTTCGAGAAGGCCTTGACGGCCAGGCGATACGAGAGCCCGGCCTTTCCCCACATGAACCTGGGTCGCGTGTACGAAAAAAAGGGCGACTGGGACAAGGCGCTGGAGAGCTACAAGAAAGCGATCACCCTGAGCCCGAACTACGCCCTGGCCAGGCGCGCCCTCGGGCGCTTGATCGGGCGCCTGAACTAGAACAAGGCCACGAGCCGCGCTCCATCCGTCATCCCCGCAGTTTTGAGCGGGGATCCATCTTTCCTGGCTGTTGTGTCTTGTCATGCCTGCACAGGCAGACGCACAGTTCTGGCGATACCTGGATTCCCGCTTTCGCAGGAATGACGGAGAGGCAGGGCTGGACTCCCCCCGCGGGAATGACGGAATGAAGACGCATGGACCACGTTTCTACACAACTGAGGTTACGTGATGGCGCTCGACGATAAGTACGTTCTGGTTGCGATCAACGACATCTTCTTCTACAGCAAGCTGCGCGAGGCGCTGTCGCCGGCCGGGTATAGGCTCGATCGGGCCCGCTCCCAGACCGAGGCCGTACAGAAGGCCAGCGCCTCCAAGCCCCTGGCCCTCGTGATCAACATGAACGACGAGAAGTTCGACGCCTTCACCTTGCTGAACGACGTCAAGGCGGTCGATGGGCTGGCCGGCCTTCCCGTGCTGGCCTTTGCCAACCATGAGGAGGTGGAGACCTTCAAGAAGGCCAAGGAGCGGGGGGTGACACGAATCGTGTCCCGCAATGAATTCTCGGCACGCACGCGCGATCTCTTCGAGGACGTGTTGCAGCCAAAAGAGTCCGTGCCCACAAACCCCGAAACCTCTTGTCACTAGTATCGTCGCAGGCTACAGCATGAAACAGAGCCCTCTCCACGAGCATCACGTCACATTGAACGCCCAGTTCGAGGAGGTCGCCGGCTGGACCATGCCCCAGCATTACGGGGACCCGGCGGCCGAATACCAGGCCGCTCGGGAGGCGGCGGCCCTCGCGGACCTCTCCCATCGAGGCACGCTCCGCGTCACGGGCGAGGACCGTGTCACCTGGCTTCAGAGCATCATCAGCAACGACATACGCCCGCTTCAGCCCGGATCGGGAATCTACTCCAGCTTCCTCTCGCACAAAGGGAAGATGCTGACCTACTTTCGCGTCTACCTCCTGCCCGACGCGGTGATGCTGGAGGACGTCGGCGAGATCGGGGAGGCGACCTACCAGGCGCTGCGCAAGTTTCTGCTCTACGGCACCAAGGCCAAGCTGGAACCCTGCACGGAGAGCTGGGGCCTCCTCTTGGTCACCGGCCCACAGACACCCGGCCTGATCCGTGAGGCGTTTGGGGTCGACGTCGCCGGGCTCAGGCCGCTGTCATTCCTCACGAGTGACGTCGGCGGCCAGCAGGCCCTGTTCATCCGGACCGAGGAGACCGGGGGGTTCGATCTCGAGATTCTCATCCCCACAGCCGGTCTAGAGACGGCCTGGAGCACGCTGTGGAAGGCCGGTGCGCCCCTCGGGCTCAAGCCCTTCGGCACGCGCACGCGCGAGGTCCTGCGAATCGAGGCGGGCCTGCCCGTCACGGGACGGGACATCACGGAAGACATCGTGCCACCGGAGGCGAATCTGGAGGGGAAGGCCTTCAGCCTGTCGAAGGGCTGTTATCCCGGTCAGGAAGTCGTGGCCCGAATGGACACCTACGGCAACGTCCGACGCCGCCTGGTCGGGCTCGTGTTGGAAGGCCAGGCCATTCCGGAACGGGGTGCCAAGATATATAGTGGCGAGCGGGAGGTGGGATGGGTCTCGAGCGCGACGCAATCAGGTGCACTGGGCAAGTCGATCGCCTTGGGATTTCCGCTCCGCGATTTCACGAAGCCAAACACCGAGCTGACCATCGACATCGCCGGCCAAAAGCATAAGGCGACGGTGTGTGCTCTTCCTTTCGTCCAATCCAAGTCGTAATTGGGTAACTGGGTAACTAGGTAATTGAGAAAACCCGGTGCCGGCCAACCGGGCGATGCTCACAATTACCCACTTACCGAGTTACCCAATTATCCTATCCCTTACTGCTCTGGATTGCGCGCCTCGGAGACGGCTGCGGCGAAGGCCGTGGCGCTCTTGCGTTCCT
>JBFKNO010000256.1:0-4327 GCA_041629275.1 Nitrospiraceae bacterium | reverse complement strand
GGCCCGTAGAAGCCGATCGCCGAGGCGCTCACCAGCAAGACCGGCCGCTGCGACTGCTTCGCGCAGGCGGTCACGAGCGCAGAGGTGGTGCCCTCGCGGCTGGCGCGGAGCTCGCTTTTCACCTGGGGCGTCCACCGGCGCGCCGCGATGGGCTCCCCGGCCAGGTTGATGACGACCTCGCTCTCAGCCAGGGCCGTGGCCAGCTCCCCCGTTGGACCGCGAAACCCCTGCCACCCGACCAGGTGGATGGCGGGATCGAGCCGCGCCTTGGCCCCGGCGGGATCGCGGGTCACGGCCGTGACGGCGTGTCCCGCCTTGACCAGCTCCCGGCAAAGCGGACGACCGATGAATCCCGTGCCTCCGGTGACGAGCACGCGCATGGGGCGATGACCTCGGCGCGAGTATAGGGGACCCTGGTGAGGACCGTCAATCCGCACGGGGGGCAGCCCCGACCATCTCGGGTGCGAGGTCACGAAGGGGGGCTGGTGAGGACCTCACGCACCTTGGCGGAGAGCGTGTTGGGGTTGAACGGCTTTTGCAGGAAGGCGGCTTTGGAGGTTCCAAGAATTTGCAAGACACCGACGTCGTCGGTGTAGCCCGACACGTACAGCACCTTCATTTTCGGGCGCAGCAACGTGAGCTGTTGCGCCAGCTCTCGGCCGCTCATGCCCGGCATCACGACGTCCGTCAGCAAGAGGTGAATCGGGCCGATCTGCTGGCTGTTGATGAAGACCGCCTCGGCGACGTTGACCGCCTCCAGCACCTGGTAGCCCCGGTACTCCAGCTCGTCCCGGATCACCGCGCGGACGGCGGCTTCGTCTTCGACGAGGAGAATGGTCTCCGTGCCGTTGAGCTCGCCGTCGACTGCCGTTCCGGTCTCCTCCTGGGTCAACGGCTCGTCCGTGCGCGGCAGATAGATCGTGAAGGTGGTGCCGCGTCCGATCTCGCTGTCCAGGGCGATGCCACCTCCGCTCTGCGTCACGATGCCGTGCACGACCGAGAGGCCGAGCCCGGTCCCCTTGCCCTCGCCTTTGGTGGTGAAAAACGGCTCGAAGATCTCGACCTGCGTCTTCTCGTCCATGCCGCAGCCGGTGTCGGAGACCGAGAGCGTCACGTAGGGCCCCGGCGGGAGGTTGAGCCCGGGGGGCTCGTGCCCGGCGTCGAGCGTGCGTTCCCCTGTCTCGATCGTCAGTATCCCTCCCACCGGCATGGCGTCGCGCGCGTTGGCGACGAGATTCATGATGACCTGATCGAGCTGGCCGTGGTCGGCTTGCACGTGCCCGATCGACGGCCGCTGGTTGAAGACGAAGGTGATGCGCTCGCCGGCGAGGCGCGGCAACATGTCGCGGAGGTTGTCCACGACCATGTTGAGGTCGATGACCTTCGGGTCCATCGTCTGCTTGCGACTGAAGGCGAGGAGCTGGCGGATGAGCTGCGCGGCCTGGGCGCCCGCCTTCTGCGTCTCGAGGATCTTGCCGGCGAGCGGGTGTGTGGGACCCAGCTCATTGAGCACCACCTGGGAGTATCCCATAATCACGGTCAGGCAGTTGTTGAAGTCGTGCGCCACCTCGCCTGCGAGCCGGCCCAAGGCCTCCATCTTGTGCGCCACCTGGAGCTGGCGCTCACGGTCGCGCAGCGCGGCCTCCGTGCGCCGCTTTTCGGTGCGCTGCCGGACGTCCTGGACGGCCCGCCGCACGGCCGGTCCCAGACGGGACAGCCGCTGCTTCAGCACGTAATCGGTCGCACCCCGTTTGAGGGTATCGATGGCCAGCTCTTCGCCCAGGGTCGCGGAGACGAAAATGAACGGAAGCTCCGGGCAGCGCTTCTTCGCCAGGGTGAGCGCGCTGATCCCGTCAAAGCCCGGCAGGGAATAGTCCGCCAGGATCACGTCGAATCCGCCGCGTTCCAGGGCCGCCAGGTATTCCTCCCGGGTGTCGACGCGGATCGGCTCGGACGGGATGCCGTCCTCCTCCAAGGTGGCCTGGATCAGCTCGGCGTCCGGTGCGCTGTCCTCGAGATGGAGGAGACGTAGCGCCTTCGGTTCCGGGTGTTCGTGCTCCGGCATGTGATTCCGTTGAGTCCGATTGCTCCTAATGCAAGGGGGGCGGTTCGTTGATAGCCCCCCAAAACGTGGCCGTCTGCCTGAGCGCCTGTCTGAACAGCTCGAACGACACCGGCTTGACGACGTAGGCGTTGGCGCCCAACTGGTAGCTCTCCGCCAGGTCCCGCTCTTCGCGGGACGAGGTCAGCATGACCACCGGGATGACACGGAGGTGCGCGTCCGCCTTGATGACGCGCAGCACGTCGAGGCCGCCCAGCTTGGGCATCTTCACGTCGAGCAGGACCACCATGGGGTGACCAGGGGGGCGCGCCGAGAAGCGACCGCGCCGGTACAGATAATCCAGCGCCTCCGTGCCGTCACGGCTCACGATCACCTCGTGGGAGAGATCGTGCTCCGACAGGAAGCTGAGGATCAGCTCGACGTCCTGATCGTTGTCGTCGGCCAGTAGGATGGTGTGTCCTGTGCTCATACCGACTCGTCAGGCTAGCGGCAGGGTGAAGTAGAAGGTGGCCCCTTTGTCGAGGGCGCCTTCGGCCCAGGCCTTTCCGCCGTGCCGGTGAATGATGCGGCGGACGTTGGCCAGACCGATGCCCGTTCCTTCGAACTCCTCGGACCGGTGCAGCCGCTGAAACACCCCGAACAGCTTGTCCACGTACTGCATGTCGAAGCCGACACCGTTGTCCCGCACGTAGACCACCGCGTCCCCGTCGTGGCTGAGGATGCTCCCGACCTCGATCTTGGCCAGCTCACGCGTCCCCGTGAACTTCAGGGCGTTCGCAATGAGATTGACGAAGACCTGCTTGAGCATGGCCGGGTCGGCGCGCACCACGGGTAGCTGGCCGATGGTCCACGACACCGTGCGTTTCTGGGTCTCGGGCTGCAGGCTGTCCACGACCTCCTTGACGAGCTGGTCGAGATGCACCGGCGTGTTCGCCATCTCGGTGCGGCCCATGCGCGAGAACAGCAATAGGTCGTCGATCAGGCGCCCCATCTGCTTCGCCGAGTCCGAGATGGTCTGCAAGTAGCGCTCACCCTTGGCGTCGAACTTCGACGCCGCGTTCTTCTGCAGCAGCCCGACGTAGCCGTCGATGTGCCGGAGCGGCGCCCGCAGATCGTGGGAGACCGAGTAGCTGAAGGCCTCCAGCTCCTTGTTGGCCGCTTCGAGCTGCTCGCCTCTGTGCTCCAGCTCCGCAGCCACGCGCCGGCGCTGGACGATATCGTGCCGGATCAGATAGTAGACGAGCGAGAGCAGGAAGAACTGCAACACCGTCCCGATGGCGAGGAGGACGACGGTGCTGCGCGTGCCGATGATCGAGTCCTGCGCGCGGCTGAGCAGGAGGGCTCGCTCGATGATGCCCATCTCGTTCAGCAGGAGTCGGATCTCGTCAAGTTGAGCCGTGGCGAAGCCGTCGCGGACGAGGTGACGGACCCCGTTGAAGCCGCGTTCCTTCCGGAGCGCGATCGCCTGCTCGCCTGCCTCCAGCGTCTGCGTGACGGCGCGCTCCAAACGGTCGAGGCGCTCCTCGTGTTTCCGGTGGTCGCGCGTGATATCTCGCAAGTGGTCGATGTGCACGGGCACGCGTTGCTGCGCGTTGGCGTAGGCCGTCAGGTAGGTGGAATCGGCTGTGACGAGATACCGGCGCAGACCCAGGTCCGACTCCTCAAGCAGCAGGAGCGTGAGGTTGATGAACTGCAGGACTTCGCGGCTCCGCGCATCGAGCTCGCTGTTCTTGAAATACCGATTCGTGTTCCGGAAGGAGACCCCCGCGATCACCAGGAGGACTAGGAAGACCAGTGCGAAACCGGCGAGGACACGGATTTCGATTTTCCAGTCGAGCGGATTCCAATGGAGGGAGATCAGGCGCCGCCATCGGGCGAGCCAGAGCTCAGGCTGCGACTCCGACGGCGCTGGAGACGGTGCGGCAACTGTGTCTCGTGGCGCGTCCACAGGGCAACTCAGATTGCCTTTCGCAAGAAGGCCTTCGGGCATTAAAACGTACCTCCTGTGAGCCAGCAACTTTATTCGGGATTCGTGCCATGGCGTTATGCAAGCCGCCGGCCAGGTCCAGAGAGGCGCGTGCCCTCAGCGAAAAACCAGGTACGTGGTGCAGGGGGGAGGCAGGGCGAATGAAGGCAAGAGGATGCACAAGGGCGCCCGGTTGGTCCTTGTGTAGCCGCGCCATCTCATGGCGCCTCTTTGATCTCGCTCGGGGGCCAGCCGAGAGGGCTGGACCTGATACTCTCTCTCCCCTGGTGGGAGAGGGC
>JBFKNO010000255.1:0-4338 GCA_041629275.1 Nitrospiraceae bacterium | reverse complement strand
GCCGCGGTGGACTTCCTGGCGGAGGCGCCCATGCTCATCCGGCGTTTGCCCTCCGGGGAGTGGTCGCGGCGGGTGCTTCAATATGGCGTGCTGCTCGCCGAGCGTGATCCCGTCGCGACGCTGGCCTACGCGCGCCGGTGCCCCGAGCTGCTGGCCCTGCTCGACGGCGCGCGTGCGGATCGGAGCAAGTTCGAGGATTGGTTTCGGAGCGGCATGGAGGAGCTCCAGTACAGCGTCGAAGGAGGGCGGGCGTACTTCGCGGTCGAGACGCGGAAGGCCCTGGCCTCGGTCGAGCAGGCGCTCAACGGCGTCCCGCTTCGCCAGGTGTCACGATCCCTGAAGCTCTTCGTCGAGGGCCTGTGCGGCGTGGATGTGACCATCCGGGGGATTGCCGAGCAGGGTCAGCCGGAGTCCGACGTGCCCCCGCGGCCGAGCGTCAGCGCCGATGGGCGGACGATCGCCCTGCCGTCCATCGTGCGCCGCCATCAGACACGCGAAGAGAACATCCGGCTGTATACCATCATGGCCGCGCATGAGGCCGGGCACCTCGAATTCGGCACCTACGATGTGTCCCTGGCCCGCCTCGATGATCTCGCGTCGGAGGTCTCCCGCCGGTATCCGCTCTCGGAGGTCCCCGCGCCCGGGCCTCCGGTCCAGACGCTGGGCGAGCTCTTCGCGCGGTATCCCCAGCCGGCTCTGGTGCGCGATCTCTGGATGGTCCTCGAGGACGCGCGCGTGGAGTTTCTGCTCCAGTCGGCCTATCCGGGCCTGCGGGCGGACCTGGCCGCACAGGCCAGTGAAGCCGTGTCCCCGCGAACGATTACGCACGGCTTGTCCGTGCGCGAGATGGTCGTCGACCACCTCCTGCTCATGACCACCCGGGGCATGGCCGCCGCCCAGGTTCCCGAAGTGCTCCGCGAGACCGTCGACGCTGCCTGGGAGATCGCCCAGGGCGCGCTTCAGCCCGGTGCGACGGCCGAGGACGCGGTGCGGCGTGCCGACCGCATTTACGTCCTGTTGGAGGCGTCGCTGACCCAGAGACAGGGGCCGGAGTCGACCACTGACGACCCGGGGCCGGCATCCGGGGGGCCGGCGGCCTCGGACGCGACGAGCACGTCCTATCAACCCGTTTCCAATTGGAGCTATCGCGGCGTCATGGATCCGGACCGCATCCGCCGCGAGGGTGGGGGGACGGACCAGGAGGGGGACACGGGTGACGGCGAGTCCGCGGATCAGGGTCCCCCGGCCGGGGTGTCCGGCCAAACCGGCGGTCGCCGGCCCGGGGACGCGCCCCCATCCCGGCTGGAGGCGGTGGAGCAGGAGCCCGCGGACCTTCCGGACAGGCCGGCGGCGCCGACGTCGCTCGCCGAGGAGATCTTGCAGGTTCCCGATGCACGGCGAGGGGAGACGCAGCGCGACGACGCCGATAAGGACCGCTTCGTGTACGACGAATGGGACGGCGCGATTCAGGATTATCGGTCAGGCTGGTGTCGGGTGATCGAGCACCGGGTGGCGGAAGGCTCGCCGGATTTTGCGGAAAGCGTCCTGGCGCGGCATGGTCCGATGGTCGCGCTGTTGCGCCGCTACTTCGAAACCATCCGGCCCGAAGGGCTTCGGCGACAATACGGACGCGCGGACGGGGAAGAGGTCGACCTCGACGCCGCGATACGCCGGCGCGTGGATCAACGCGCCGGGGCGGAGCCCGTGGATCGGATCTATATGCGGCGCGAGCGCCGCGAGCGCGACGTGGCCGTGGCGTTTCTGGTCGACGTGAGCGGCTCGACGAGCCGGGTGATCGACGGGGACGCGCGGCGCGTGATCGACGTCGAGAAGGAAGGGCTGGTGCTGCTGACGGCAGCGCTGGAGGCGACCGGCGACCAGTATGCGATCTACGGGTATTCGGGGAGAGGGCGCCGCCGCGTCGACTTCCTCGTGTTCAAGGATTTCGAGGAGACCGGGCCGGGCCGGGCCATGAATCGCATCGGGGCCGCGGCGCCCCGCCATCAGAATCGCGACGGCACGGCGATCCGCCATGCGACCAGGAGATTGATGGCGCGCCAGGCCAAGGTGCGATTGCTGGTCTTGATCAACGACGGCAAGCCGCTGGATGACGGCTACGCCGACGAATATTCGCTCGAGGATACGAAGATGGCCTTGCGGGAGGCGCGGATGCGCGGGGTCGAGCCCTTCTGCATCACGGTGGACCGGGAGGCGGATGACTACCTCCGCCGCATGTACGGCGAGGTGCGGTATCTGATCATCGACAACATCGCGTCACTCCCGGAGAGATTACCCAGGATCTATCAACGGTTGACGACGTAATGAATCGGGAAGCGGGAGGGGGGAAGCGGAAGGCGAGAGGAGAACACGTAGCTCACTTTCATTCCCCCTTCCGCCTGCAGCCTTCCGCCTCCCGGGCTGATGAATGATGACCGATCAGACCAAACCGACGATTCCGCCATGGCTCTACAAGCTCTTCACCGGGCACCAGTATCCCTATGTGCGCCGGCAGGCCAAGTTCGCGAACAAGGCTGTGCCTGGGCAGGAGCGCGGCGAGCCGAGCCGGGAGGAGATCGACGCCAAGTTCTGGGAGATCTTTCCCCGGTGCACGGTCAAGGTGCTGCAGGAGGTGAAGTCGGGCATGATCGTCACCTTCCACGAATTGGGCACCTACCAGCCCGGCGAGTACCAGGGGCTGATCGACAAGCCGGAGGAGTTCCTCGCCTCGCGCTACGGCAAGAAAAAGATCAAAGTGAACTTCTATGAAGGCGATAATTTCGTCTGCACGACCAACTTCAAAGTCGCCGGATGGACGGAACACGAGTAGCGAATAGGAAGTGAGGAGTGAGGAGCCGAAAAGACGGAAGGCGGGAATCCATCTGTTTCCCGATTCCTGGATTCCTGCTTTCGCAGGAATGACGGAAAAAGGGGACGCGAGAGACGCAACTGACGCTTAACGATTGCCGAGGCACCTATGGCACGTCAAAAAATCACTGTGGTGGGAGCGGGCAACGTCGGCGGGACCGTGACCCAGCGGCTGGCTGAGACCGACGAGTACCATCTGGTGCTCGTCGACATCGTCGACGGCCTGGCGGAGGGAAAGGCCCTGGACCTCAAACAGGCCGGCGCGGTCTGGGGCTCCGATACGCACATCACCGGGACGACGAACTACGAGGCGACGGCCGGGTCCTCGATCGCGGTGATCACCTCGGGGGTCGCGCGAAAGCCCGGCATGAGCCGGGACGAGCTGCTCGCCACCAACACGAAGATCGTCTCGACGGTGGTCCGGGAGCTCGCCCGGCGGTCCCCGGAGGCCATCCTCATCCTGGTCACCAATCCGCTGGACGCCATGGTGCACGTGGCGCAGCGCGTCAGCGGCTTCCCGCCGGCCCGCGTCATCGGCATGGCGGGCGTGCTCGATTCGGCTCGGCTGCGCGCCTTCATCGCCATGGAGCTGGGGGTGTCGATGGCGGATGTGCAGGCCATGGTGCTCGGCGGGCATGGAGACTCCATGGTGCCGCTGCCGAGGTATACGACCGTGGCGGGCCGTCCCTTGACGGAGTGGTTGTCGAAGGATCGAATCGAAGCCTTGGTCCAGCGGACCCGGGACGGCGGGGCCGAGATCGTCAATCTCCTCAAATCGGGCAGCGCGTTTTACGCGCCCGCTGCGTCCGCTGTGGACCTGGTGCAGTCGATCCTGAAGGATCAGAAGCGCGTGCTGCCCTGCGCGGCGCTCTGCCGGGGCGAATACGGGTTGGACAACGTGGTGATCGGCGTGCCCGTCAAGCTGGGCCGGGGCGGCGTGGAAGCCATCATCGAGTACGAGCTCAGCTCCGGGGAGCACGGCGCTCTGGCGCAATCGGCCGCCGCGGTCAAGGAGCTCTGCGAGGCGGTGGACAAGCTCGTGCAGCGCTGAGGCGTCCGCGCCCGGCACGCAACCCTTGACATTGTGTTTCTGGCTAGAGTACAGACTTCTGACTGCACCTCAAACCAGCGAAATGGTGTGCCGATGAAATTTCTCGAAAATCCGTTTCAAACGGCTGGAGTCGGCTTCGCACTGACCATCGTGCTGGTCATCTTCTGGCTCGCGATTCGCTGACACACGCCTCAGCCGGTAGCTGTGACCGCTGGCCCCTCGGGCAGCGCTGACGGCTGAACCAATCACGAAAGGTGGGCACAATGGCAGATCTGCCAGATGCGCTGACATGGACCGAAGCGATCTTTCGGTGGATCCATTATCTTGCGGGGATCACGTGGATCGGGTTGCTGTATTTCTTCAACTTCATCAACGCCGGGTTCCTGAAGAAGCTGGATGGAGCCCAGAAGGGGGTGGTGGTC
>JBFKNO010000254.1:0-4353 GCA_041629275.1 Nitrospiraceae bacterium | reverse complement strand
CCGCTTCGCCGACGTGCTGCGCGAGCTGGCGAGTCGGGCGCAATTCATCGTCATCACCCACAACAAGCGCACGATGTCCGTGGCCGATTCCCTCTTCGGCGTGACCATGGAGGAGCCCGGCGTGAGCCAGTTGATCTCCATTCGCCTGGCGGACCTCCAGCCGGCGTAAGACGAGGGGACAGGCACCGCCGCAGACGGCGGAGCCAGTCCCCACGGCGGTGCCTGTCCCCCTGCCCCACGGCGGAGCCAGGCCACCCAGCGCCCTGCGGCGCATTTCTTGACTGCGGGGGGGTGGTCTGATATAAGCGGTGCTAGTGTCGGCTTTGTGCGATTGGTTCGCCTCATTGGCCGATACCGCAAGAACGCCGTGCGGTGAATCCCACCCCTGGCACCTTCTCGTGTGATCGAGTGACCCATAGGACAGCATGAAGATTATCAAGCACATCATCACCCGTCTGTCCGGTACGCTTCTGGCCTCGATGCCCGGCCGCTTGCGGCTGGATCGCAGACGGCCGGCCGCGCCCCCGCTTCGCCTCGTCTCCCACAATCCGGCGCATGCCGCTCCGGCCGAGGTCGCCCCGCGTCGCGCCGGCGGCTCGTCCCCCGGGCAGGCCGAGTCGATCGACGAGGCCGTCCGTCGAAGCGTGGGCTGGTTTCTGGCCCGCCAGCATCCGTCGGAAGGCTACTGGGTGGGGGAGCTCGAGGCGGACACGACGCTGACCTCGGAGTATCTCATGCTCCGCCGGTTCCTCGGGAAAGTCGACCACGAGCGCGAGCGGAAGGCCGTGCGCTACCTGCAAGCCATGCAGCTCGATGACGGAGGCTGGCCGATCTATTACGGTGGGCCTTCAGAGATCAGCGCGTCGGTCAAGGCCTATTTTGCCCTCAAGCTCGCCGGCGTCCCCGCTGAGGAAGCGTTCATGGTTCGGGCCCGCGAGGCGGTCCACCGAATGGGTGGGGTGACGGCGGCCAACGTGTTCACCAAGATCGCCCTGGCCTTGTTCGATCAATACGACTGGAAGGGCGTGCCCACGATGCCCGCGGAGATCCTGCTCCTTCCCAAGAGCTTCTACTTCAACGTGTACGCCATGTCCTACTGGTCTCGGGCGGTGCTGATCCCGTTGCTGATCGTCTTCGCGCACAAGCCCGTGTGTCGCATCGAACCCGAGCAAGGCATCGATGAGCTGTACGTCCAGCCGCGACACGAGGTCGACTTCTCGCGCGTGCCTCCTCTGAGGCGGGACGCCTCGTGGTTTTCATGGCGGAATGTCTTCATCACCGTGGACGTGTTGCTCAAGGTCTATGATCGGGTGCACGTCAAACGGCTCCGTCAGGCCGGCCTGACGGCGGCGCGCACGTGGCTCCTCGAGCACATCAAGGGCACGGGCGGCTTGGGGGCGATCTATCCCGCCATGGCCAATTCCATTTTTGCGCTGCGCTGCCTGGGCTATGAGTCCGACCACCCCCTGGTCCTGAAAGCCCTCGGCGAGATCGAGGCCCTGGAGATTTACGACGCGTCCGACGGGAATCCAGCCCTCGCCGATACCATGCACCTGCAGCCGTGCCACTCGCCCGTGTGGGACACCTCGCTCCTGATGAACGCCCTCGTGGAGGCGGGTCTTCCCCAGGATCATGCGTCGCTGCAACGGGCCGCCTCGTGGCTGCTGGAGAACCAAACGACGATCGTCGGGGATTGGAAGGTGTCCTCCCCTCAGGCCGAGCCCGGGGGCTGGGTCTTCCAATTTGAGAACGATCTGTACCCGGACGTCGATGACAGCGCGGTGGTGATCATGGCGCTCGCCAAGACCAAGCTGTCCGACGAGCACCGTTGGCACGAAGGGATCAGGCGGGGGGTCCGTTGGGTGCTCGCCATGCAGAGCTCGAACGGCGGCTGGGGCGCCTACGACAAGGACAACAATCGAGAGGTGCTGAACCTCATCCCCTTTGCGGACCATCGGGCCCTCCTTGACCCCCCCACGGCGGATCTGGCCGGACGGGGGCTCGAGATGCTGGGCACGCTCGGGTGCGATATCCGGCATCCGGCTGCCGCCAGGGCCCGGGACTTTCTCAAGCGCCAGCAAGAGGACAACGGAAGCTGGTACGGCCGCTGGGGCGTCAATTATATTTATGGCACCTGGTCCGTCCTCGCCGGGCTCGGAACGATCGGCGAGGACATGTCCGCCCCATACGTGCAACGTGCAGTCTCATGGTTGGAATCCGTCCAGAACCCCGACGGGGGCTGGGGCGAATCGTGTGTGACCTACGCCGACCCACAACTCGCGGGCCGAGGGGACAGCACGCCCTCGCAGACCGCCTGGGCCCTCCTCGCGCTGCTCTCCGCCGGGCTCTCGGATTCGCTGAGCGTGGTGCGCGGGGTGAATTTTTTGCTTCGCCACCAGCGCAAAGACGGGTCGTGGGAGGAGCCTCACCATACCGGGACCGGATTCCCTCGCGTGTTTTACCTCCGCTACCATTGGTACTGCCAGTACTTCCCGCTCTGGGCTCTCGCCATGTATCGCAACATGCGGACGCGCGGTCAGTCGAAGGCGGACGAGCTTCGGCGCGTCGCGTGCGAGACTCGGCCGTTTCATTTCGACACCTGACGCGCATCGCTCCCCGCTCAGGATCGACCCGATTCGATGAGGCGGGTGCCCCATGAAGCCGATCGCCCTGTTGACCGCGACGCGCTGGGAATTCCGCGCCGTCTGCCGCGCCTTGAACGGGGCGTCCGTCGATCGGCTTGATGGGCGGCGCCGAGCTCGGGGGCGCCGGGGTGGCGTCGCCGCGCAGGTCGTCCAGACTGGTATCGGGAGCGAAGCGGCCGGGTGGGCAGCCGAACGGGTGCTCTCGACCGAGGCCTGCTCCGCGGTGCTCTCTGTCGGGTTCGCCGGGGCGCTGGGTGCGGCTCGTGTCGGCGATCTGCTCATCGCGACCGAGGTCCTGGAAATCGGGCACGGCTCGGATACCGCGACCGCTCGCCGGGCCTGCGCCCATGCCCTGTGCAAGACCGCCGCATCGGCGGCGGTGCATGCCGCCTTGCCCGCGGAGTCGGGGCCCCTCGTCACCGTGCCGACCGTCGTGGTGTCGGCTCGCCGCAAGACCGAGCTCGGGGCTGCGACGAGGGCGATCGGGCTCGACATGGAAAGTTCGGCCGTGGGCGCCGCGGCCGCCGCGCACGCGGTGCCCTTTCTCGCCGTTCGCGCGGTATCCGACCGGGCCGATGAGGATCTGCCGCCGAGCTTCAATGACTTCCTCGTGCCGGGGGGGTGGGTGCGCGGTATGGTGGCCCTCTTGTCGTCACCGGCTGACTGGGCGGCGCTCAACCGGTTGCGACGGCAGAGCCACGTGGCTGCCGACCGGCTCAGCGCATTCGTCGCCTCGTTTTTGGACGCCCAAGCGTGAGGTCTGCGCCGTGCGGAAATGCGTGACATGACCGCGACATTCGTCACACGAGTCGGAGGGATCTCCTTGTACCTGATCGAGGAGATGGGGCGGATGCTGCTCTTCGTGTTGGCGGCCTTCGGCTGGCTGTTCCGCCCGCCCTTTCGCCCCTTCCTGATCCTGAAGCAACTCAACTTCATCGGATTCAAATCCACCTTTGTCGTCGTCCTGACCGCGGCGTTCACCGGCATGGTGCTCGGCCTGCAGGGCTATTACACCTTGCGGAAGTTCGGGTCCGAAGCGGTCCTGGGGACCGCGGTCGCCTTGAGCATCATCCGCGAGCTGGGGCCGGTCCTGGCCTCACTCATGGTGACGGCTCGTGCGGGGTCGGCGATGACGGCGGAAATCGGGATCATGCGGATCACGGAGCAGATCGACGCGCTGGACACGATGGCGATCAATCCAATGCAATACCTGATCGCGCCCAAGCTGGTCGCCGGCCTGATCGGCGTACCGCTGCTGGTGGCGATTTTCGACGTCGTCGGGATCTACGGCGGCTACCTGGTCGGGGTGGAGCTGCTGGGCGTCAACGCGGGTTCGTACTGGAGCTCGATCGACTCGGCCGTGGAATGGAAGGACGTGTACGGGGGCATCCTGAAGTCGATCAGTTTCGGGTTGATCGTGTGCTGGGTCTGCTGCTACAAGGGCTACTACACACGGATGAGCGCGGAAGGCCTCGGCCGCGCGACGACCGAGGCGGTCGTCCTGTCGTCGGTACTGATTCTCGTGTGGGACTACTTCTTGACGTCGATCCTCTTGTAAAGCCGTGACGCGTGACGCGTAACTCGTCACGCGCATGGGAGAAAGAATGGATCAGCTTAGACGAACGAAATATTTCCTTACCTGTCACGCGTTACGCGTTACGCGTTACGGTTTGCATGATTAAGCTCATCAACGTAGAAAAGACCTTGG
>JBFKNO010000253.1:0-4393 GCA_041629275.1 Nitrospiraceae bacterium | reverse complement strand
TACCAGACTCTGTCCTGCAGGCTCTGGGGCCGTAGCGGATATTATCAGTCCGGGGGAGCCTACGGGTTTCGCGATCAATTGCAGGATACGATGGCGCTGATCCATGCGACGCCATGGTTCGCACGAGAACAGTTAATCCGTTGCGCCGAGCGCCAATTCCTCCAGGGTGACGTGCAACACTGGTGGCATCCGCCCAACGGACAAGGCGTGCGCACACATTGCTCCGATGACTACCTCTGGCTACCGTATGCCACCTGTCGGTATGTCCTGGCGACCGGCGATACGGGAGTCCTCGACGAGTCAGTCCATTTCCTAGAGGGCCGCGAGTTGAATCCGGAAGAGGAAGCCTACTATGACCAGCCGCAGCGTTCGGCGAAAGCGGCAAGCCTCTACGAACATTGCGTGCGTGCGATACAACACGGGTTACGTTTTGGCGAATATCAACTACCGTTGATGGGCTGCGGCGACTGGAACGACGGCATGAATCTCGTCGGACGGGCTGGCAAGGGTGAGAGCGTGTGGCTGGCGTGGTTCCTGTACGACAACCTTCGGCTCTTTGCAGGCCTGGCTCGTGGCCGGCGCGACGAGGAGTTTGCTGAAGTGTGCACAGGGCAGGCTTCGATGCTGCGCGGCCACATCGAGGCCAATGCTTGGGACGGGGGTTGGTATCGGCGGGCCTATTTCGATGATGGCACACCTTTGGGCTCGTCCGATAATGCCGAATGCCAAATCGATTCGATCAGTCAGAGTTGGGCGGTTATTTCGGGCGGCGGCGATCCCGTCCGGGCCCGCCAGGCGATGGGGGCGGTGGATGAACGCTTAGTGCGACGCGATGCGCGATTGATCCAACTGCTTGCCCCGCCCTTCGATACTTCAGACCTGAAGCCCGGGTATGTCAGAGGCTACGTGCCCGGCGTCCGGGAGAACGGCGGTCAATATACCCATGCCGCGGTTTGGACCACGATGGCATTCGCCATGATGGGTGACCGGGAACGAGCATGGGAGCTGTTCGCCATGCTCAATCCCATCACTCACGGGAGTCAGCCGGAGGAGATCGAACGCTACAAGGTCGAGCCGTACGTCATGTGCGCGGATATTTACGGGGCGCCGCCGCACACAGGCCGGGGCGGGTGGACGTGGTACACCGGGGCGGCAGGGTGGATGTACCGGCTGACCGTGGAAACACTACTGGGCCTGCAACTAGAAGTAGACCATCTCCGCATGACACCGTGTATCCCGGGACATTGGGAATCGTACAACATCCACTACCGCTTTCGCGAAACCTTCTACCACATCACAGTCAGGTGCGTCGCCGGGAAGTTGGAGCAGGCGATCCGCGTGACGGTGGACGGTGCCGTGGTCGATGGCCTTGGCGTGGATAGGGCAGGGCGACCGCAAGGGATCATCCCCCTCGTGGACGACCGCAGGGAGCATCACGTCGAGGTGGACTTGAGCTAGAGCCGGAAGGGGTCAGGTTGAGGTGACCCCGTCCTGCCGGCAAGGAGCTCTTGCTGATTCTAGGAATTGGCCTCCTAAGACAGGTCCTTACAGCCGATGGATCTCGCGCTGCTCCATGGCTTTGGTGACTGCCCCCATCAGGGCCCCCTCGTCAACAGGCTTGATCAGATAATCGACGATCATGCCTGTCTTGACCATGTTAGCCAATCTATCGGTCTCCGACACGTGGCTCTGCATCTCCCCTTCATGCTGCACCAGGTCCCAAAGCAGCTTCGCGGCAGCCCCCCAGCACTTCCGTGGCCGCGCTCTTGTGCTGAGCCATGACCTTTTGCGTTTCAGGGTTCCCGGTCACGTCTCTGATCACATTCACCTCGGCAGAGGAAATCAGGCTCACCGCATCGTCCACGATGGGGATCCCCAGTGCATGGGCACGTTTCAATGCGGGCGCATTCGGATCTTTGTCCATGCTACCGACGATCTCCACTCCGGGAAGGTGGCACAGTAGACCAAGAAGCGCATCCCCGCCTTTCCCCGCCCCGAGGATGGCGATCCTCGTCTGCTGGCTGCTTTCCCTTTCGAGCGTTGGGAAGCCGGTCAAGCCGATCAAGGGGACGCGGGACAAATGCTCCCTGCAATAGGTCACGGTCTCTACTCCCTTCTCCTTCGGGAGATCGACTATGACGATATCGACCACGTGCGGCACCCTAAAAGGGGACTGGCTCCGCCGAGAAGGGGGACAGTCCCCAGGCGGTGCCTGTCCCCTTTTCGGTGCCGGAGGGCGAGGACTGTTCGAAGCTGCGTGCCCGTCAGGTCGCACGCAGCAAGATCCGCAGCCCAGCGGATGCGAGCCTTAGTGCGGTCGAACCGCAGCGCTGAGCGGGGCAGGCGCACTCCTCGCACCATCCGCAGTGCCTGCCCTGAGCTTGCCCGAGCCTGTCGAGGGGCTAGTCGAAGGGCCTGCCCTTCGTCGCCCGCCGACTGCGTTCCTGCTCGGGATGGGACGCGAACCTCGGACGCAGGACACTAGCCCTCGATATTGATGAAGAGCCGCAGGGGCAAAAATCCCTCCGCGTTTCGCACGCGCCCCTGGATCCCGCGAAAATGTGCGGACGAGCGGACGATGTCGGTGATCGACAGCGCTTCGATGTTCGTCTTCTTCACCTGCGAGCTGTGCGCCTGCAGCGCTTTGACCTTGTCCTCCAGCACCGTCTCGATATCCACGAACACGGTCGGCGCGAAGTTTTGCGTCGTGGGGCCCTCGTAAAAGAGCACGTTCTTCGTGTACCGCGTGGCGGTAATGGTGCTGAGCGCCAGGTTACGGTGGTCCTGATGCGTGTCGTCGAAATAGTGGACGAAGATGAAATGCGGGTCGACCTCCCGCACGACGCGCTCGATCTTCCGGATCAACGTCCGGTCGTTGGGCACCTCGGTGTCCGGGTAGCCGCCCCAATACACCTTTTCCGCCCGAAGAAAGCTGGCCGCCCGCTCTTGCTCCCGCTTCCGGAGCCCGCCGTTCGCGCCGTGCTCCCCTTCCGTCATGACCATGAGGAAAATGCGGTGGTTCCGGCGGGCGTACTTGATGAGCGCGCCGCCGCAGCCGGCTTCGATGTCGTCGGGGTGTGCCCCGATCGCGAGCACGCGCATGAGTCCCGCGCCCTTCATTGGGATGCCGGACCCTTCCTGACGCGGTCTTCGTGCCATGGCGGCCTCGGTCCTTAGGATCTCGACGCTGGAACCGGTCTACAGCGCGACTCTCGGAGACATGTCAGGGCCTGATCGCCGCAATTCAGCAGCAGGTCGACGGCGGAGAGGCCCGACACGAACGGCGCGTAACACTGCGTATAGGTCGGATGATGAAACTCCTGAATTTCCAGATCGACCCCGGACGCCTCGAAGCGCGCGACGTCGAGGTAGGCCTGGGCTCCCGCACCCGCAAGATACCGGGTGGCGCCGACCACGCGGCAGATGTCGATGAGGCGGTCGGTCGGCTCTTCGCGCAGCGTCATCTCGGAAGCCAGCCGCAGCGGCGTCGTGATGCCGAAGCCCTCGAGGAGCCAGCGGATCGTCGCCAGGTTGACCCTCGCCAACTGGTCCGACGACCGGGCATAGAGGCTCCGGAGCCCCTCCGCATAGCGCTGATGATACGGCGCCTTGCCATACGAGAGGACGAGCGCGCGCAGGTGGCGCGCTCGCCAGTCGCTCGTCTCGTCGATCCGGACCTCGTTGATCCGCTGCCCGAAGGAGTAGTGCACGGGGACGGTCAGCCATTGCCAGCCCTGGGCGGTGCGGATACGATTGCGGTTCTGCCACTCGTTCTTCTTGTACTGAACGGTATCCAGGACGACGAAGACATCGGCCTGGTCGATCTTGTCGAGATAGCCGAGCCAGGGGAGAAACTGTGGTTGGTGGATCGTGACTCTCATGCGCGTGGTCCAAAGGGGCCCGTCCGAGACAGGTAGCTGCAGCATCTCATGCTGCCTCCGGAGGGGCGCCATAAGATGGCGCGGCTACAAGGCCCCGCTCTCTGCTGCCGAGACCGGATTCGACGTGGGTCTCACGAAGATGGGGTTCGACAGGATTTCGGCATACCTTCCTTTGACTTCTACACGATAATACGCAGGTGTCACGGGTTTTCCGATTTCCTCGACGTGGAGGAAGGACAAGGGCGTCGGGCCGGTCGTGGCGGCGACAACCTGGCCGGAGCGGATCACCCTCAGCGAGACGGGAACGGCCTCGCCGTCGCGGGCCCTGACCCGGACGTGCACCCTGAGCGCATCCGGCGACGCGAGCAGCACGGTGTCCCCGGCCTGCGCCCTGGGCCCGTCCGTCTCGTGCTCGATCGAGAACTCGTCCAGCCTGAGCGCCACGCCTTCCGGGGGAAACTGGCCGACGGCGTAGAGCCGCCCCTGGCGCAAGGCCTCCACGACGCCCCGAG
>JBFKNO010000252.1:0-4403 GCA_041629275.1 Nitrospiraceae bacterium | reverse complement strand
TGTAGCTGCAGCATCTCATGCTGCCTCCGGGAGGCGCCATGAGATGGCGCAGCTACAAGAGATGAACTCGTTCGTCCACAGCCAAAACAGTGCTGAGGACTGAGTGCTGAGGACTGAGAGAAGTAATTTTTCTCTCAGTCCTCAGTCCTCATACCTCGGTCCTTTCCCTGATTCAGCTCAGCTTTTTCAGCGCTTCGAGAATCTCCTTGTCGTCCCGGGCGGTCTTGATCTCCTGGACCTTCACGTAGGCCACCTTGCCGTTCTTGTCCACGATGACCGTGGCGCGCTTCGAGCAATTGAACGGCTCGAAGTAGAGCCCGTAGGACTTGGTCGCCTGCCGGTGGAGATCGGACAGGAGGCGGTGCTTGAGGTCCAGCGACTCGGCCCAGGCCTTGTGCGAGAAGGGGCTGTCACAGCTCACGCCGAACACCTCGGCGTTGGCGGACTGGAAGCTCGGAAAATCGTCCGTCAGGCACTTGTTCTCCCCCGTGCAGACAGGGCTCCAGTCCAGCGGATAAAAGGCCAGGACCACGTTCTTCTTTCCTTTGAACTCGCTGAGCTTCACCTCTTTCTGGTCCTGATCCTTGAGGGTGAAGTCCGGGGCGGTATCGCCAATCTTTATTTCCGGGGCCACATCAGTCGACATGCTCATCCTCCTCTACGATGGGTTACGTTGGTGAAAGTGATGATGGAAGCGCGAGAGCTTTGATCGAGTGCAATCATAGGCATGGCCTCTGAGACCTTGTCAACGGCCCAAAAGGCCTAGCGCTTGGCCCTGTCGGGCCCAGGCGGGAGACCCGCGGCGTCGAAGTGCTGAAGATTGCAGGTGCTTTACGCGCGTCAGGAGGTTGACTCCCACGCGATTTCCCGGACGCCGACCGCGCTGCCGCTCACGGGGATCGTCCGGTGGCGCAGGATGGAGACGCGGAGGCCGGAGCTCTGGCAGGACACGCTCTCTCCGACGCGCGGCTGGAGGCCCTGGCGCTGGAGGTCCTCCGCGATTTCCAGCAATCGCTCGTGCACCGGGCGGTCCGGGAGTCCCGCCGGTCGATAGGTTTCGAGCTCGTCCCGCCCGAATTTCGCCAACCCGAGCGTATGAAACCAGTCGTAGCCGGGTCGGGCCGACTCGGCCTGTTGCACCACGACGTGATCGCCGAGCTGGAAGACCGCCAGCCGGCGGTCGGACCAGTCCGAGGGGTTCAGGTAGGTGCCGGTTCCGACGTCATAAGCCGTGCCGTCCGTCATCAGCGTCAGCCCCCGCGCAAGGCGGGCGGCGTGGAGCACCGTGTCGTAGGCGTTGGCGGGGGTCGCGCTCGAGGCGATGACCTCGGCGGCGGAGGGGTGGCTCCACGAGAGCCCGGTCCTCCAGGCTTCGGCGTCCTGTTCCCCGAGCTCGGTGCGGAGGGTCGCGCTCCAGGGTCCGTGCGTGGCGACGGTCCCGGTCCCCCGTCCTTCCTCCTTCTGCGCCACCCGTCCGAGCCGCAGCGGGCCGCCGTATTCCAGGTCGAACCAGACCTGCAGCTCGATCAAGGGGGGAGGCGGGGTCGAGTAGCCGACGAGGTAGAGCGGGCGCGCGGCGCGCGGGCTCTTGGGCGGCTTGCGTTTGATCTTCACGAGCGTGCAGCGAGAGCTAAGCGGCGCTGGAACGGAGGCGGCGGTCCTTCTTCGCCTTGCGGCGGTCCTCGGGATGGAGGAGGCGCTTTCTGATCCGGATCCGGCTCGGCGTGACCTCCACCAGCTCGTCGGGGCCGATGTACTCCAGCGCAAACTCCAAGGTGAGCGGGCGCGGAGGCGTCAGCGTCAGGGCCTCGTCGGAGCCCGCGGCGCGCATGTTGGTCAGGTGCTTCGTCTTGCACGCGTTGACGTCGAGGTCTTCGTCGCGACTGTTTTGCCCGATGACCATGCCCTGGTAGACCTCGATCCCCGGCCCGATGAAGAGGCTGCCCCGCTCTTGAATCGCAAAGAGCGCGTAGGCGGTGCTGGTGCCCGGCTCGATGGCGATCAAGGACCCGTGGGGCGCGATCGCGAGCTCGCCCGCGTCGACCGGCTCGTAGCCGCGAAAGACGTGGTGCATGATCACGGTGCCTCGCGTGCGCGAGAGCAGATCGCTTTTCAGGCCGATCACGCCGCGCGTGGGAATGTAATATTCCAAGTGCGCTTCGCCCGGCCCCTGCTCGGTCTGGACGAGCTTCATGTGCCGGAGCTGCCCGCGGCGTCCCCCCACGTTCTCGATGACGGTGCCCTGGTAGTCGGTCGGCACATGGATCGTCAGCTCCTCGTAGGGTTCGCTGACGACGCCGTTGTCCTCATGGAGGATGACTTCGGGCTGTGACACTTGCAGCTCGTACCCCTCGCGCCGCATCTGCTCGATGAGCACCGCGAGATGCAGCTCTCCGCGGCCGGCGACCAGGAGGCGGTCGGGGCTGTCCGTGTCCTGAACGCGCAGCGAGACGTTCGTCTCCAGCTCGCGATAGAGACGCTCGCGCAGATGGCGGGACGTGAGGAACTTCCCTTCCCGGCCCGCGAGCGGGCTCGTGTTGACGGAGAAGGTCATCTGCACCGTGGGCTCGTCGATGGCGACCACCGGGAGGGCGTGTGGGTGCTCGGCATCGGCGATCGTGTCGCCGATGCGGACGTTCGGAATGCCGGAGATCGCCACGATCTCTCCCGCATCCGCCTGCTCCACCTCGTCGCGCGAGAGGCCGGAGAAGACGGACACGTCGTTGATCTTTCCCGGGACCTGCGTGCCGTCGCGCGCGATTCGGACGATGGCTTGCCGCCGGGCCATCGAGCCCGCGGTGATCTTGCCGATGGCCATCGTGCCCTTGTACGTGTCGTAGGCCAGGGCGAGGACGAGGAGCTGCAGCGGGGCGCGCTCCCGGATGAGCGGGGGGGGAGTCCGTTCGAGAATGGTGTCGAGCAGAGGCCCGATCTCCGTCCCGGGGTGGCCCAGGTCCAGCGTGGCGGTTCCCTTGATGGCCGAGGTGTAGACGACCGGGAAGTCCAGCTGCTCGTTGGTCGCGCCGAGATGGACGAACAGGTCGAACGTGCGGTTGAGGACCTCGTCCGGCCGCGCATCGGCGCGATCGACCTTGTTGATGACGACGATGGCACGGTGCCCCGCCGCCAGGGCTTTCCGGAGGACGAAGGTCGTCTGGGGCATGGGCCCTTCCTTGGCGTCGACCAGCAGCAGGACGCCGTCGACCATCCGGAGGATCCGCTCCACCTCACCGCCGAAATCCGCGTGCCCAGGCGTGTCTACCAGGTTGATCTTGACGCCCTTGTACCGCACGCTGGCATTCTTGGCGCGGATGGTGATGCCCCGCTCGCGTTCCTGGTCGAGCGAGTCAAGGATTCGTTCGCCCATGTCGTCGATCTTTCGATGCGCGTGCGTCTGGCGCATGATCGCGTCGACGAGCGTGGTCTTGCCGTGGTCCACGTGCGCGATGAGGGCAATGTTGCGGAGATCCTGGCGGCGGGCCATCCCTGCCGCCGTGTCCGGGAGTGGGTTCTGAATCGTCGGCTGGTCCATGGGGCTCCTATCGATTGTTCACCGCGACGGACATGCGCATGGGCCTGGGTGCAGTTCGTGCCGCCAAGATGTCATGCCGCCCTACTTAATTGTTGCTGCCCCTCGACTGGGCCCGGGTTGTAGCTGCAGCATCTCATGCTGCCTCCGGAAGGCGCCATAAGATGGCGCAGCTACAGTACTCTATTCGTCCTGCCATGTGGGCCGGAGCCACGAGGTGACGCAGGGAGAGAGAGCCGGGCTGCCGGGCACAAAAAAAGACGCCCGGAGGTGGGCGTCAGGGAGAATTATACCCTAAGGCGAGGGGGAGAACAACCATCGGCGGGCTTCAGACAGCGCGGTCGAGTGACAGACCGGGGTGCGCGTGCCCGCCCGACAACCGCCCGATGCTTGAGTTTTTGGCTAGGGCATTGTAATGTGATGAGAAATACCCGCCTCCCTGCAACACGGACGTCCTCGTCGAAGGAACCCATTCGATGCCATTCAGCGACCGATTCGTCGAGCTCAGGGCCCCGGTGCGGCGCTGGCACTGGTGGCAGATCGCCCTGGCGGCGGCCGGCCTGATGACCGTCCTGGGAGGGGCCTCGGGGGGCGGCCTGATTTGGCATTTTTCCCGGGACCTCCCCGACCTCCAGGCCATCGACGAGCACCGTCCGAACGTCGTCTCTCGCGTCTACGCAGACGACCGCCAGGTGATCGGCCAGTTCTATATCGAGCGGCGCTTTCTCACGCCACTGCGGGACATCCCCGACTCGCTGGTCCAGGCCGTCATCTCGGTCGAGGATGCGCGTTTCTTCGAGCACCCCGGCCTCGACGTCATCGGCATTTTCCGGGCGGCCTGGACCAACTTCCGTCGCGGCGGGCGCGTCGAGGG
>JBFKNO010000251.1:0-4404 GCA_041629275.1 Nitrospiraceae bacterium | reverse complement strand
GTGCCCGCGGCATCTGGCCCATGGCCGCCTCCACGTCGCCGACGGACGCGGGGAGCGACGGGGTCCCGCCGGCGCTCAGGGCGTCGGGGGCGGCCAGCAACATCGCCATGAGCGGCCTGACCACGAAGATGAAAATCAGGCCGAAGAGCACCGCGCCGATGCCGTAACGGACGAATGGGGCCCATTGTTGGGTGAAGGGGCCGGGCGCCTCCTCGACCGCTCCTGGTCCCTCCTCGGCGCCGAAGTTGAATTGGACGTTGACGACCTCCACCTGGTCGCCGCGCTCCGCGGAGTAGCCCATCGCCTTCTTGACGATCTCTTGGATCTGCTGCATCTCCTCCTCGGTCCGCGGGATGTACTGGGGGCTCGCCTGCGCAGTCTGTGCACCCTCGCCTCCGGTCGGGGCCGCCGCCTGGTAGGAGCCGTCCACCAGGACCGCGACCGAGAGCTTTTGGACGGTCCCCGAAGCCTCCACGATGCGGGAGACGCGGCGGCTGATCTCGTAATTCAGCGTTTCGTTCTTGACCTGGCTCGAGTTGGTGCTGCCTTCCGTCGGGGCGGCGGTCTCGCCCGGCGGCACGTTGGACGCGACGCCGGGGACGCCGCCGATCGCCCCGTTCAGCTCGTTCATCTTCTCCTGCGTGCGCTGCTCGCTGCGCACGACCTGGCCGTCCGGATCGTAGGTTTCCTCGGTGCGCTCCACCTGGCGAAAGTCCAGAATGCTCGACACGCGCACGACGGCCTTGTTCATGCCCACGATGCGCTCCAGCATGGTCTGCACGCGGTGCTCCAGGTCTCGCTCGAGCGACCGCTGGTACTCGAGTTGCGAGCTGGTGAGGTGCGCGCTGGTCTCATCGCTGACGCGGGACAGCAAGCGCCCATGGCCGTCGACCACGGTGACGTCCGTGGCCTTGAGTCCCTCGACGCTGCTGGCGACGAGGTGCACGATCCCCTGCACCTGGCCCTGGCCGAGGCCGGCGGCGCCCTTGAGCGACAGCACGACGGAGGCGCGCGGGTGCTCCTGCTCCCTGCTGAACAGGCGGCGTTCGGGCACCGCAAGGTGCACGCGCGCCCGCTCCACCTCGGCCATCTGCGCGATCGTCCGCGCCAGCTCTCCCTGCAGGGCACGCCGGTAGTTGAGCTTCTGGACGAAGTCCGACATGCCGATCGAGGAACGGTCGAAGATCTCGAATCCCACGCCGCCGCCAATCGGCAGGCCTTCGCCGGCCAACTTGAGCCGCAGATCGTGCACCTGTGTGCGAGGCACGAGGATCGTCGTGCCACCCGCCCCGACCTCGTAGGGCACCTTCATCTCGTGCAACTTGCCGGTGATCGAGGTCGCATCCTCGGGGGAGAGCTTGGCGAAGAGGACCTGCATGTCGGGTTGTTGCGTCCACAGCGCGACGGCCACGAGGAGGGACACCGCGCCGGCGAGCGCGACGAGAATCACGAAGCGTTGCGAGATCGAGAATCGTCGGAGTAGTTCGAGCATCAGATCACCAACCTACGGCTGCTCTCGATGGTGGACACGTGCCGCGCCTTCCACGTGCCTCCCCCGTCCCCACCATACAATGAAGGGGAGAAATCAAATCTGCATCCGTTGGATCTCTTCGTACGCCGCCACGATCTTGTTGCGGACCTGCATCATCAATTGGAACGAGATGTCGGCCTTCTGCAGGGCGACCAGGGTCTGGTGCAGGCTCTGATTGGTGCCGGTCACCATGCGCTCGACCGCGTCACCGGCCTCCAGTTGCGCCGTGTTGGTCTGGTCGATCGCGTCCTTGAGCGTATCGAGGAAGCCGCCCTGCGTCTGCGCCCCCGTGCCGGCCGAAGCCGCGGGGTCGAGGATCGGGGGGAATGAGCCGGGGCCAATGCGGATCTCGTCCATGGTCGTCCTCGCTTACCGGATGATCTCCATCGCCGCGCCGAGCATGGAGCGAACCGCGCGGATAGATTGCACGTTTGCTTCGTAGGCGCGCGATGCGGCCATCATATTGACCATCTCCTCCATGACGTTGACGTTCGGCTTCAACACGAAACCCTTGGCGTCCGCGTCCGGGTGAGTCGGGTCGTAGACGGCTTGGTGGGGACGGCGATCCTCGATGATCCGGGAAACGCGGACCCCTTCCGGCGGTTTCGCACCGGGCCCACGCGTCACAGTGTTCAGGGCGTGACGGAAGCGGGACGCGATGGGCTGTGACCGGAACACCACGTCGCGTCGTTTGTAGGGGCCGCCCTCGGGAGTTTTCGTGGAGTGGACGTTGGCGAGGTTGCTCGCGATGACGTTGAGCCGTTGTCGTTGCGCATCCAGCGCGGACACGGCGATCGCGACGGTTTCATTCAGATCCATAGCACCTCCCCAAGAAGGGTTCGGGGTCCGCGGTCCGGGGTCAGGGGGAAGACGCAGAGATACGGCATGGACGACCGCTGACCTCGTGCCCCTGACCTCTTACCCATTGCTCTCATTGTGTCTCTCTGATTGCCGTAAGTATCTGCCGCAGGCGCAGCGCGAGTATTTCCGCAACACTGCTGTACTTCCCCGAGTTGTCGGTGAGCTTCGCCATTTCCAACTCGAGGTTCACGCTATTGGCGTCCAGGGGCAGCTCCCCGGCTGGGAGCTCGATGATCCTGCCTCGCACCTGCGAAACCGGGTCGCCCGCCGTTCCGAAATGGCCCGCGTGCGTGGACTGAGGATTGGCGGCCGGCTGGCCCCGGACCGCCTTGGCCAGCTCGTCGACGAAGGCGAGGTCGCGGGCACGGTACCCCGGAGTCTCCTCGTTGGCGACATTCGCGGTGAGGATCTGCTGGCGTGCCTCGCGGAGGTCGAGCACCCTGACCAGCAGGCTCGTCGTGTCATCGAATACATTCATGATCTTCGTTCAGGCGTCCTGCGACGCCCGTCCCTCCGACAGGTGTCGATACTCGCGCAGCTTGTTGCGCAAGGTGCGAATGCTGATCCCCAGCTCACGGGCCGCGTGGGTGCGGTTTCCCCCGGTCCGGTCGAGCGTGCGTCGAATGAGGTCGCGCTCCATCTCCCAGAGGGAGCCATTGGGCGACGCCGGTTGCGGGGCCCGGCCGGTGGGCGCGGCCGGGTGCATGGGGTCGTCCTCGTACGGGACGTGCTCGGGCCCGATGCCGCCGCCGGCCGCGAGCAACACGGCGCGTTCCATGACATTTTCGAGCTCCCGGACGTTGCCCTTCCAAGGGCGCCCCTCCAGGAGATACAACGCCGCGTCGGAGATGCTCGGGGCTGGCAGCCCGTTACGGGCGGCAGCGGTTGTGACGAAATGCCGAGCCAGCAGCGGGATATCCGCGACGCGGTCCCGGAGAGGCGTGAGCGTGACGGGAAACACATTGAGACGGTAATACAGATCCTCGCGGAAGCGGCCCTGCTCCACCTCGGCCCGCAGGGGCCGGTTGGTGGTCGCAATGACGCGGATGTTGACGGGCACGGGCTCCCGGCCCCCGACCCGGTCCACCTCACGCTCCTGGAGCACGCGCAACAATTTGGCCTGGAGGGCGAGGTTCATCTCGCTGATCTCGTCCAGCAGGAGCGTGCCCTGGTGCGCCATCTCGAACTTGCCGGTCTTCCGGCCGAGCGCGCCGGTGAAGGCTCCGCGCTCGTGCCCGAACAACTCGGTTTCCAGCAATCCGTCGGGCAACGCGGCGCAGTTGACTGCGATGAAGGGGCGGTGCGCGCGCGGGCTGCGGCTGTGAATGAAGCGCGCGAGCAGCTCCTTGCCCGTTCCGCTCTCCCCGTGGATCAGAATGGTCGCCTGGCTCGCGGCCACGCTCTCCGCCGTTTCGAGCAATCGCAGCAGCGCCGGATCCTGGGTCAGCATCGCACGATCGGAGCCGGCCTCCGCGGTGGTCACCCACAGCGGTCCCGCCTCGCCTCCCTGCAGGCCTGCCAGGACCTCCTCCAGTTGCTCGGTGGCGAAGGGCTTCACGAGGTAGTCGCTGGCGCCGTATTTCATCGCCTCCACGGCCGTCTCCACCGTCCCGTACGCGGTCATGACGACGACGAGGGTGGCGGGCGAGCGCTTCTTGATCTCCTTCACCACGTCGAGCCCGCTCATGTGCGGCATCCTCAGGTCCGTCACGACAAGCCACGGCTTGCACTGCGTCAGGGAGGCCAGCGCCTCGGGTCCGTCGGTGGCTTGCGTGACGCCGTAGCCGCTGCGTCGCAGTGACTCCGTGAGCGCCAACCGCATGGACGGCTCGTCGTCGATGACGAGCACCGGGCGGGCGGAGAGCCCCGGCTCAGGTACGTGCTGCGTTGAGTCCGACGTCGTCATGTGGTCTCCTGTTCATCTCGCACCCGTCCCGCGGCCTCATGATCGGGTGCCCGCGCAATCTGCGCCCGTCTCGGATCGAGCGGCCGACGGGCCCTCGCCCGTCGGG
>JBFKNO010000250.1:0-4408 GCA_041629275.1 Nitrospiraceae bacterium | reverse complement strand
GTCGCGAACCTGGGCTCCATGAACAGGCGCTTGGGCAGAAGGAACATCGGCACCATGAGCATCCACAGGCCGAGCGCCAGGAGCTCGCGGGTGACGGGCGCCAGCAATGCGTTCTGTCCGAAGAGGAGCTCGTAGGACAGGATGATGTTGACCAGGGCCTGGAGAAAGATGAATCGGGAACGAGGCCTGCCCAGGATCGAGCGGACCAGCGAGGGATCGTGGAACGTAAATTGTGACAGAGCGACAGAAAGTGTACTCATGCTCGCGACACCGATCGCAGGGGTATCGTCTCTTCCGAGTCGCGGCTCAGCAAGTTCCATACCCCCTGCGGGCAGAGGAAAACCGCCGAGTTTTTCGGGATTCGTGTCCCTTCCGGAGAAATGCGTTGTTCGGATCGACGTACAGGAGGGCACAAAAAAGAACGGGCCCGGTGATCTCGTGGGACAGGCCGCCACGGTCCGGGCAGGCGGGCTCGGTCGGTGCGGCCGCGTCAGTAGGTCATCGTCTCGAGCTCCCCGTCTGTCCACTCCGCCGCATCAATGCTGAAGTTGACGCGCCCGATGAGCCGGCCGGCCTCGGTCTCCACGTCGACCCGCCACTCGCCCGGGAGCGCTCGCGCCTTGTAGGTGTAGGCTCGATAGCCGGCCTCGCGCCCGCCCGAGATGTCGATGGGGATCCGGTCGGTGGTCTTGTACACTGCTTCGCCGTCGCCCCCCCGCGACTGCATCTGCCAATGGTGATAGATGGTGGTATCCAGCGCGACGGGCGCGAAGACCGCCGTAAAGCAATACACGGGGCCTTCGCCGCGGTACGGGTCATCCGAGCTCTTCAGGAACAGGTACCACGGCGGTTTCTCGAAGCTGAGCTGATAGCGGTCGTCCGGCTTGGTGACCATGTGGTAGATGCCGCCGAACTTCAGCGACAGAGGAACGGGCGGGATCCAGTTCAGGAAATAAAAGATGACGAGGAGCCCGATCACGAAGACCGCCGGCGCGCCGGCCATGGTCTTCTCGGCACGCGATCGTTCGGGTGCGGCCGCGTAGACGAGCGTCAGGACCCACAGCGCAACCGCGAGGCTCAGGACCGCCCCGAAGAGGAACACGAACGTGTTCATGAATCCGGTGACGACCGGGATGAAGTAGGTGAAGAAGCTGAAGCACACCAGGGCGTACAGGCTGATCAGCAATTTCATGCCCGACAATCGATCCTTGAGAAATTCGTTGGCCACCAGGACGGTCACGAGCACCCCGAAGAACACCATCGTGCTGCCCAACGACGCGCTCTGCAGATAAAAGATCGCGTAGGCGCTGAAGAGCCCGCCGAGGAGGAACTGCATGGCGTTGGGGTAGAAGGGTCTGGCCTTGCCCAGCAGCCGAGGCACGAGGGACGGCGAAGACGGATCGCCGATCGCCCGAGGATCCCCCATCGCCGCCCGGCCCGTGAGCACGATGAGGAGGCCGAGCACGGCCAGATAGAAGAGCAGAATCACATTGTCGAGGAGTCGATCAATGCGGGTCAGTGTCAGGGTATCGTAGCCGACGCCGGCAAAAAAGAAGACGACCGGCATGAAGGGATTGGCGAGCGCGGTGCGGACGCGGGTGGCAAGTTGCATGGTTCAGGGGAAGGGAGGGAGCGGGGAATACGTGACCGGCAATCCGATGAGCTGCTCGAGCCAGCCCGACACGGCCTCGTCCGCAACCGGCGCCCGGTTCAAGCGAATCTCGAGTTGGAACGCGCCGTCCTGGCCCATGATCCCGACCACGGCCCAGGCCTCCTCCCCCTCGGGGAGGACCTGCGATGTCTGAAACTCGCAGAGCGTGCCGTACAGACGCCCCGTCGGGGCGATGGCCTGCAGCACCTCCGGCAGCTCATCCAACGGACAATGCGCGGAGCACCGGTAGGCGGAACGGGCTTCGGGTTGCACCTCTTGAAACTCTTCCAGCGCGGTCTCCGAAAAGCCGGTCAGATAGGCGCGCACCATGGCCGGCCGTCCCGCGCAGGTTGCCGCCAGCCGGCTCGCGGGAACGAGAAATTCAAACGGATCGGAGGTGTTGTACTCGAACTGGCAGGGACCGAATGCGTCGGGCCATGAACACAATAAGGGGACCTGAGGATCAGGACCTGTCAACATGAGCGTCCCCTGACGCTCGTGACACTCGAGGGACAGCCCGAGCAGGGAGATCGCGGACTCGAAAGCCCGTTGCCGATCCTCGAGCCATCGGTCGCGCCGGGCATCGGCACGCGTCTCCCCCGGCGCCACGACCTCCACCGTGTGCAAGCGCACCCGGATGAACCCGTGCTCGTGGCGAAACCCGACCCAGAACATGGCGCGTTGATGGAGGGTCTCGAGCTCCGTGGGGATCTGCCAGGGGTGGCTGACGGAGCAATAGGTGCTCAAATTCTTGTGGCGTTGGTAGACGGTGTGGTAATTGCCGGCCAGGAGAAAAAAATCACCCTGCCACGCGTCCTGGATCAGGACCAGGGTCACGTCTTCCGTCGGCCAGGGATCCACCCGATCGAAATCCTCGGGCTTGTCGACCGCCCATTCCTCGATGTAGCAGATGATGTCTTTTTCCGGGACTGCGGGGACAAGTCCGACCGAAGCCAGGCGCTCCCCTACGGCGAGCACCTGGTTGAAGTCGAGCTTGCCCGGCGTCTCCCACCGTCGTTCCCGCATCGTCCTGTCGCCTTACCCGCGCAGAGGCCCTCCGAGCCGGGCTACTTCATGCGCAAGATCTTATTCTTGACCTGCACGCTCGCGAGCATGTTTCTCACGGTTTCCTGCAGCATCTCGTTCACAAGTGTTTCCAGGTCACTCGGCTCGAACCAGAATACCGTGTCCTCCCGTCCATCCTCCAGGCTCATCGTGGTGGCGCTGCCGTCGGCGGCGTTTTCCGCGCGCAAGGCCAGCTTCAGGGACGTGTTCAACAGGGTCGAGAAGAACCGGCTCTTGGCATGCACGGCAAGCTCCGCGAGGCGTCCGGAAATGACCACGTCCGCCGGCGCGGTATCGGTACCCACCCTGACATCCCAGCCCCGCTGCTTCAGGTACTCCGCGATAACCGCCGCCGTCACCTCTGTGGCCGGGCCGTCGCCGACCTGGAACACCGTGGTCCCCCCGCCCAGATGGGTGCGGACACCAAGCGTCTCCTTGTTCGGACGGACGTCCTCGAACGGCGTGATCCGGATCGTGAGGCGATCGGATTGCTTGACACTCTGCAAGCCGGCTTCGTCCGACGGAAGGGCATCGATGTTGAGGTTGACCACCTGGCCCGTCCCCGAGCATCCGGTCAGCCATGCCGACAGCACACAGATGGATAGCGCGACCGCAACTACAGACCGTTCTCTCATTTCAGATTCCTCCTTCATAAGTTTTCGCGCGTCAGACCCGCGGCATCCGCCTCCGCCCAGGGGTCAGTGGACAGATCGGCGAGCCTGCCCGCCTTAGCCTTGGCGAAGGCGGGTGGGGCGAGTGTAACTGAAGCCCCGCGCCTAGTCCACCGGCGGTAGGCCGGCACCACGATCGCCGGGCCAGCGGTCCATTGAATCGGTCTCCCCGTGCGCTCAGGCCGTGATGATCGGCAGAACCCCGCGCAAGGCTTCGCGTCCGGCTTCGACGACACGTCCGGCACGCACGACCGGGTCATCATAGCGGAGAAACCGGGCCACCTTGAAGGAACCCCGGCTCGACAGCACGGCGGCGACCTCCGAGCGCCGTTCCGGGGTGATGGGAAGCGTGTAGCCTTCCCCTCGCTTCCACTCCCAGAGCGACGGGCTCAGACAAAGGGAAAGCTGGCGTCCAGCGACGGTCTGAAACCGATTCAGGAAGTTTGTCTTGTATCGTGAGAGGCCCTCCCCTTCCAGAATCAGGGCGAAGACGAAATGGTGCCCCCACCAGAACAGCGATCGAAAGGTGAGCTTGTTCGGGCCGGCAAAATGTTTAGGGAAATCGAGGTATTGATAGGGGAAGTCCTCCAGGTGCTCGCCCTTGACGAACTGGTACCGCGTCGAGTCGAAACCGGAAGGCGTCACGAGCTCGGCGCCGGCCAATTCCTCTTGAAACGCCGAGTGCAGGGCTTCCAGCGTGCGCCGCACCTTCAACGTGACGTGGGCTTTCGCCCGGAAGAATGCCTGATCGCCGATGAGCCCGAGTTCGTCGGGTGTGAAGGCCTGTTCAAGTGCCACGTCTGGTCGCGCTCCGCGCCCGGCGAAATTCCCGACTTGGTCATGGGGTGTTGCCATCGGCGGAAGGACTGCCCCTCGTGGGGGCCCTGGCTCTGTTCGATCGGCCACGCGCTCGTCAAGCGCCGAGACCGGCCAGACCGACGAGGGCCAGAACGCCGAGCAGATAGGGAACGACGCAGGAATAGACGACGGCCTTGACCCCGCGCTCCTGCGAGGCCCCCTG
>JBFKNO010000249.1:0-4420 GCA_041629275.1 Nitrospiraceae bacterium | reverse complement strand
TCATCGCAGATGTACACCGTGGGCCCTGCAATCAGTTTGCGGACCTCGTCCCGGCTCTTTCCGCAGAAGGAACACCTGAGATGCCGATCGGTCTTCTCCTGTTTCGGCATGGGCCCTCCCTAGCCTCGATGTGCCTCGGTCGTCTTGGAGCCTTCGTGAGCCAGTTTCTTGGCGCCGTCGTCCTTCACCAGCCCGGCGGCCACCTTGGGCGGTCGGGCGATCACCTCGTCGATCAGGCCGTAGCGTTTTGCCTCGTCCCCCGACATGAAGTAATCCCGCTCCGTATCGTTCGCGATCCGTTCCAGCGGCTGCCCCGTGTGCTTCGCCAGAATATCGTTCAGCCTCTCTCTGATCTTGAGAATTTCGCGCGCGTGGATGTCGATTTCGGTGGCCTGGCCGGAGAATCCGCCCATCGGCTGGTGGATCATGACCCGGGCGTTCGGCAGCGCAAACCGCTTGCCCTTGGTGCCGGCCGCAAGGAGCAAGGCTCCCATGCTCGCGGCCTGGCCGAGACAGATCGTCGTGATGGGCGGTTTGACGTATTGCATCGTGTCGTAGATCCCCAGGCCGGCCGTGACGCTGCCGCCCGGCGAGTTGATATAGAGGTTGATGTCCTTCTCGGGGTCCTCGGCCTCCAGGAAGAGCAGCTGCGCGATGATCAGGTTGGCGAACACGTCATCGACGGGCGCCCCAAGGAAAATGATTCGATCTTTCAGGAGTCGGGAGTAGATGTCGTAGGCCCGTTCCCCGCGATTGGTCTGCTCAATGACGATGGGCACTAACATGGAGATTCGTCCTTTCTACGGCTCCGATCCGGACCACTCATCATACCATAGAGGTGAGGTTTTTTCGGAACCCTTTTTTGGAATTTCCCCGGTGGGTCGCTGTCGTCCGAGGGAGAATGGCTCAGCCCTGAATGACGGCTTGACGGTAGACGAAGTCCAGGGCTTTGTCGGCCAAGATTCGTCCACGAAGCTCCTCTTGGGACTCCTCGCCCCCGGCCAGAATCAATTTCCGGAGGTCCTCGGCCGGAAGCCTCAACTCTGTGGCGAGACGGTCGATCTCCGCCGCCACGTCCTCCTCGCCCACGGCGAGTCCCTCGCGCTCGGCGATGGCCTCGAGGATCAACCCGAGCTTCACCCGCCGTGTGGCCTCGGCGAGATGCTGCTCGCGCAGCTGCTTGACCTCCGCCTGCCTGCCGGCGAGGTGCTCGGGGTCCATGTCACCCTGGCCCTGCCGCTTTTGGCGCTGGAGGACCCCGCGCACGATCGCGGACAGCTCCCGCTCCAGGAGGGTCTCCGGGACCTCGAAATGATGGGTCTCCTCCAAGCGCTTCAAAATCGTGTCCTTGTACTTCTCCTCTTTGTCCCGCTCCAATGCCCGCTCCATTTGTTCGGTCACCTTGTCGCGGAGCTCCTGAAGCGAGCCATACGGCCCGCAATCCTTGGCGAACTCGTCGTCCAGTGCGGGGAGGCGCTTCTCCTTGACGGAGGCGACGCGCAGGCGGAACACGACGGTCTTGCCTGCGAGCCGGCCGTCGGGGTGGTTGTCCGGGTAAGGCTGCTGCACCTCGACCACGTCGTCCTGTTTCTTGCCGACCAACTGGTCGTCGACGTCGAGCCCCATGATCGGCTCCTTTGATCCGATCTTGTGCAGCTCGCCCTCTTTCTTGGTGCCTTCCACGGGCGCCCCGTCGACGAAGCCCTCGACGTCGAGGGTCACATAATCCCCCTCGGACACGACCCGACCGGGGTCCGCGGGATGGAGCTGTGCCTGCTGTTCACGGAGCGCGTCCAGAGCCTGGTTCACCTGCTCCTCCTCGACGGTGCGTCGGTCCGGCTTCAATGAGATCGGATTGGGGGGGCGGTAATCGCGGAGCTCGATGGTCGGCTTGATCTCAACCGTGGCCGTGAAAGAAAATGCCGAGTTCTTCTTGATCTTGACCCGTTCGAGCGGCGGGATCTCCACCACCACCGGAACGATCCCCGCCTGCCGGACGGCCCGGTCGTAGTAGTCGGGCACCAGGCTGCGGACGACGTCATCTTCCACCGCCTTGGCGTACCGCTTTTCGAGGAGGGCGACCGGGGCCTTGCCCGGGCGGAAACCCGGGATCCGCACCTGGCGGTTCAGCTCGGCGTAGGCCTGGGTGAATCGCCGCGTGACCTCGTCCTCGGGGACTTCGATCTTCAGAGCCCGTTTGCTGGGGCCCAAATCGGTGACTTCAAGCTTCATGATCGGTCTCTCGGAGCCCGGAAGCCGGCCTGCTGCTCCCGCGGCATGGGTGAAGAGGAGGAAAAAGGCCTTGGTGCGAGAGGGGGGACTTGAACCCCCACGGTTGCCCACGAGATCCTAAGTCTCGCGCGTCTGCCAGTTCCGCCACTCTCGCAACCGGTCCCAGCATCAGGGCGCCTGACCTCTCGTCGCGATTCAGGTGCTCCCCTGCCCGGTCGGCAGCGGGCACGCCCCCCCTGACGACAAGAACACTAACTTGTACAGGGGGCCGCTCGGACCTGTCAACCCGAACGGAAGAACCGACGCGTGCCCTCGCCATACCCTGGCGTCGTGGCCGGCACGAGGCGACCGGACCCTCGACCGGCCAAGGGGTTACGCGATGGCCCCTAGGGGGTAGCGTAAGAAAAGGAGACCGTAGTAGACTGCTCACGACCTGAGCGCCGGGGCCGGGATGGTTTTCGTACTGGTTCCGGCACCATCGTCCCGTTTGAAGCCGACGGGCTTGGACTGAGGCCGGCCGGCACGCTCGGAGAGGACAGAGGGGCAGGACCGCGAGGGGGAGTGACGCCCGAACCGGGGGCAAGGCGTCACGGGAGGTGCGCGATGAAGCCGATGAAATATGGTGTCTCGATCATCACGATCTTGCTGCTGCTCGAAGCGTTTGCGGGCCCGAGCTTCGGGTACCGCGATTACTTCACGACTGAACAAAAACAAAAACTGGCCAGTATCCAAACCGTTCGCGTGGACGTGATCGCCCTCACGGACAAGGGGAAGGTCGACGCGAGCGCGATTCAAGATCTCGTCGTGAGCCAAATGGAGAACCTGGGCTACACGGTGGTGACCGCACCCTCGGATCCCCATGACGTCGTCTTCAAAGTCAAGTGCGAGGAGTACAAGACGTGGGAAGGGACCGCCAGGCATGGCGGCGATGCCGATCTGCCGGACTCCCCGTCGCGCTTGTGGAAAGGTCCGGCCTGCCAGCTCACCTACGTGTTGGGCGGGATGAAGATCGACTGGCAGAAGGAAGTCCGAGCGGACTTCGCAGACCCCGCGGCGGCGGCCGCGGCAGCCAACTATGGTGACCCCGGCCTCTTCGCCATCAACCACCTGCGCGCCAAGCTCAGCGGGTACGACTTTGCGATCCTGATTGCGGCCGAGTGGGGCCACGCCGATCGGTTGCTCGCGTTGCTGGAGCGTCGGGAAGGCGACATCCGGAAGCTGCGGGTCATCTCGCTGCTCGGTGAGATGCAAGCCGACGCAGCGTTACCCAGGCTGAAGGAAGCCTTGCGGGACAAAGACCTTGCGAAACAAGCGGCCCTCGCGATCGGCAACATCGGCAGTGACGGCATTCCCCTTCTGGTGGATTTGCTGAAGAACTCCGACGATCCCGAGATCCAGGCTGCGGCCGCGAAGGGGTTGGGGCAAGTGGGCGGCCTCGCGGGCGATCCGAGAATCGTCGACCCCCTTCTGGACATGCTCGATCCGCCCGGCGGGATCGATATGCGCGTCCAGACCGAGGTCGTGTGGGCGCTTGGCAAGATGCCGGACAAGCGGGCGATCAAGCCCTTGAACCAGTTGTTCGCCAAGGTGCTAAAGATTCGGGATCCCGACAACCGGCAACTCCAAGATCTGAAGGAAGCGCTGAACTGGTCCATCAAGCAAGTCGACGTCTCCGGACATATTAGCTAGTGCTCCGATAGGGCCCCTTTCCGTGTGGCATGGCGGCGGCCGGGCGGCCGCCGCCAACGCCGACCTCCTCGAACGCTTCCCGCTCGTGTGCATTCCGTCTCTATTCCTCTTGCGGTTCTCGTGGTGGTGCATGGACCGGCCATCTGCCCTCTCCCCCGTTTCACACTCCTGCGAGGCTCGGCCACGGGCAACGGATCTTGCCGGTCATGGGGCTGCGTGCTAAGATGCGCGACTTCGCAAGAAGAGCTGACGAGTCGCAAGGGAACAAGCTGACAAGTCAGGTGTGCCAGAGATGCTGCCGGAGATGTCTCTCGCCTGTCGGCTTGCCAGTTGTCAGCCTGGCAGCATCCCGAAGGCAGTGATGCGGAGAGGTGCGAGAGTGGACGATTCGGCGTGCCTGGAGAGCACGTGTGCTGGCAACGGCACCGTGGGTTCGAATCCCACCCTCTCCGCCACGACCTTGGAGGCCGAGCAGGTGTTGGGTGGTGTGGGCGGACGT
>JBFKNO010000248.1:0-4441 GCA_041629275.1 Nitrospiraceae bacterium | reverse complement strand
CCGCCGACCCCCAGCTTGACGTGCCGCCGCTCCAGGCCGCGATCGGCCATTTTCCCGTCGATCATGGTCTTGATGGCTTTGACCTGCTCCACCACGGTCTCGCGCAGGGCCGCGCCTCCGTCCAGCCCCTGCTTCGCGCAGATAAACGACCGTGCCATGCGCAGGAACGCTCGTCCGACCGCCGGGGATCCAGCGACGGGGTAGGCCTTCAGCAGCGCCATCCGCTCCCAATGCTGTCCCCTTGTCCGGTAATAGCGCCGGTAGTCCTCGAGCGCGCGGGACAGCTTGCCCACGGATCCCTCGGCGCGCAGGCGCAGATCGACCCTGAAGATGTATCCCTCCTGCGTCGTCTCGGCGAGGGCTTTCGTGAGATCGCGGGCGAGGTATTCGAAGAACTCCTCGTTGGAGATGCCCGGCCGGGCGGACCGTGCATGGCCAGACTTCCCGGTCGTCCGACCCTCTTCCGACTCGCAGACGTAAATGACATCGACGTCCGAGCTGTAGTTGAGCTCCCCGCCCCCGAGCTTGCCCATCGCAATCACGGCGAAGCCGGTCTGGACGAGTCGCCCCTCCCGGTTCCGATGCATCGGCGCGCCGTACTCGCGGTGGAGGGCGGTCTGGACGATCTGGTAGGCTCCCTGTATCAGCACGATCGCCAGGTCCGACAGCGCCGCGATGGTCTCCCGCACGTCGGCGAGCTTGAGCAAGTCGCGAACCCCGATCCGCAACATCTCGCGTCGCTTGAAGCGCCTGAGGGCCTCCAGCTTGACCTCGTCGGTCGTCAGCACGTCCACCGACGTCGCGAGGAGCGTGGCCAGCGCGGCCCGCGTCGGGCGCCGGATGAGCACGCGCTGCTCGGCGAGCCAGTACACCAGCACCGGATCCCGGATCAGGGTTTGTGCCATGGCGGGGCTGTTGCCGAACACGGAGCAGAGCACCTCCAGCATGCGAGGCGAGCCCCCGAGATAATCGAACAGTTGCGTGCGATTCAGGCTCACTTCGACGAACCGCTCCCAATGGTTCACCCCCTGGTCCGGATCCGCAGAGTGGGACACGGCGTCCAGGAGGTCTCCGACGATCTTCGCCAGGAGCGCACGCGACCGCGGCTCGCCGGCCATGGCCTGGAGGTTCTGGTCCACACGCCGCGCATTCTTGAACCCGTAGGGGGCCAGCAGTCTCTGGACCTCCGCGGGGGCCAACCCCTCGGCCAGCAGCAAGGCCGATACGGCCGGCGATCCCGCAGGGTGTGATTTGACGCTATGCGTTGCCATGCCGGCGCATTATACTGAGGCGTGGCAAGCTCGACAATGAAGCGATCTCACATCACGACCGATGCCGTCCCTGCCGGGGCGTCGCGGGACGAATGGCTGCAACGATTGCGTCCCCTCTGCCCGGACGTCGACGAGGACGTCGTCCGCGACTTCCTACGCCGGATGGACGCCGAATACTTCGGTCGATTCCGGCCGGAGGACATCGCGCATCACCTCCGCCTCGCAGCCCGGGTGACGCTCGACGACCCTTGTCGCGTGGCGATTTCGGCGCAGGACGGCGGCCAGTACGCCATCGTGGTCGTGGCGTTGGACTACTTTTCTGAGTTTGCCTGCCTCTGCGGCCTCCTCACGGCCCATGGCCTCGACATCCGGGAGGGGAGCATCTTCACCTCGACCGAGGCCTCCCCCGCGAGCCCACCGGCGTCCCGAGCAGCCTGGCCCGGACGGCCACGGAGACCCCGGCAGGCGGGTCTGGGACCCAAGAAAATCGTCGACTACTTTCTCGTGCGCCCCCTCCCGGGCGTCTCCTGGTCTCCCGACGCGCAGGCCCGCTTCCAAGGGGAGCTGGCCACGATTATCCGATTGCTCGAGGCGCGCAAATTCAAGGACGCGCGTGTCCGCGTCAATCGCGAGTTGATCGAATCCCTCTCCCAGAGGCGCGGGGAAGGGCCGACGCTCCTCCACCCGGTTTCCATTCGCTTCGACAACCAGACGTCGCCGCAGCACACGGTCATGGACATCCGCTCGACCGACACGCCCGCCTTCCTCTACGCGTTCGCGAACGCGCTGGCCATGCGGGGCGTGTACGTTCACCAGGCGCGCCTGGAAAACGTCGACCACCGCGTCCACGACCGGCTGCACGTGCGCGACCGCCACGGACACAAAATCACCCACCCCGCGGCGCAGAACGAGCTTCGCGTGACGGCGGTCCTGATCAAGCAATTCACGCAGTTTCTCCGATGGGCGCCCGATCCCGCCAAGGCGATCGAGCATTTTGACCAGTTCCTGGACCGGATCCTGTCGGAAACGACGCGAGCGAGCGGAGCCAAAGCCCTCGATTTTCTCTCGAAGAAACCGACGCTGACGATGTTGGCCCGCCTCCTCGGCGCCAGCGATTTTCTCTGGGAGGAATTCCTCCGCCGCCAGCATGTCAACCTGCTCCCCCTCCTGACCTCTTACCGGAAGCACGCCCTCGTCAGGCCGCGAGCCGAGCTGACGCGCGAGCTTCGCCGAAGGCTCTCCCGGGGCTCAACAGACGTGCGGCGGCGCGGTCTGATCAACGACTTCAAAGACCGGGAAATGTTTCGTATCGACATGAAGCATCTCGCAGATCCTTCGAGCTCGCTTCGGGATTTCTCGCGCGCGCTCACCGAGCTCGCCGAGATCGTGTTGGAGGAGACCGTCCGTGCCGTCCAGCGCACCCTGTCCCGCCAGTTTGGATCGCCCCGCCTCGCCGACGGCAAGCCCTGTCCCTTTGCGGTGTTTGGGCTGGGCAAATTCGGGGGCGGCGAGCTCGGCTATGCGTCGGACATCGAGGTCGTCTTCGTCTACCAGGCAGGGGGGCGGACGTCGGGCAGGAGAGGGATCGACCTCAGCGAGTACTTCGAACGGGTCGCGCGTGACATTCTCCAGTGGATCGAGGCCAAGCAGGAGGGCATCTTTCATGTCGACGTGCGGCTGCGCCCGCACGGTGGCAAGGGCCCGCTCGCCAATACGTTGCAGGAGCTGAAGACCTACTACGGGCCCGGCGGACTCGGCGCGCCGTTCGAGCGGCAGGCCCTGATCAAACTCCGGCACGTCGCCGGGGACCCGACGCTCGGTCGAGCCGTCGAGCGACTTCGCGACACAGTCGTTTACAGCGGCGCGCCGTGGGACCTCACGGAGGCCGTCGAGGTCCGCCGCGCGCAGATCGCGCAACTGGTGGACCCCGCGACGATCAATGTCAAGCACAGCCCCGGCGGACTCATCGACGTGGAGTACGCCGTGCAGTACCTCCAGCTCATGCACGGTCACCGCCACGCCGCCCTCCGGACACCCCACACCCTCACAGCGCTGGCCGCGCTGGGCCGCCTGGGCCTGGTCTCCCACCAGGACGGCGAGGCACTCCGCGATGCCTACTTGCTGTTCCGCGCGCTGATCGACGGCTTGCGCATCGTGCGCGGAAACGCGAAGGACCTCGTCCTTCCGCCGGCCGGCTCCGAGGCGTTCATCTTCCTCGCCCGGCGGGTCGGGTACACCAGCGACGACTGGCAGGCGGGCGCCGCCCAGCTCGAAACCGACCTCGCCGGACACATGGCCAGAACGCACGCGTTCTACGAGCGACACTTCGGCAGCCTGAGCGTCGCCTCTTCCCGTGCAGCCGCTCTCGGCAAGACACCTCCCGCCAGACAAGCGCCTCCAGGAAAATAGGCCCGGACTCCCGCCCGCGCCGCATCAGGAACGCCCTCCGTCCTCCGCTGCGCCCTACGCGGCCTCTTTGGCCGGTCGATGGGTCAAGTAGATCGCCAGCCCCGTGAAGACCATCCCGCCCACGATGTTGCCCAGCGTGACGGGGATCTGGTTCCACACCCACCACTCATGGATCGTGACGTTCGCGCCCATCATCATCCCAACGGGAATCACGAACATGTTCACCACCGTGTGCTCGAACCCCTGCGAGAAGAAGAGCATGACGGGGCCCCAGATCGCGGCCATCTTGCCGATGACGGAGCCAGCCGCCATGGAGGCGACCACGGCGAGGCTGACCATCCAATTGCAGAGAATCCCTTTGACGAACACGGTCACCATGCCGGCCACGCCGTGCTCGGCATAGCCCACCGTCTTGGCTTCCGAGATCGCGACGAGCTTGGCGGAGACGCCCGCCACCTCCACGGTTCCCATCATGGTGAGCGAGATCGCGAGCAACGCGGCGTAGGCCGTGCTCCCCGCGAGATTGCCCAGGAAGACCCAGCTCCAGTTGATGAGCACCCTGTGCACCTCGGCGCCGGGTCTCCCCTCGATCGTGGCGACCGGCAGGAGGGCGAAGCTGCCGGTGACCAGCTCGAGGCCGAGAATGATGATCAGACTCAGTCCAAAGGGAAAAATCAATGCGCCGACGATCGGCAGCCCGGTCTGGACCGCCGCGTTGACCGCCATGCTCGTGGCGACGGCCAGGAAGGCACCGGAGAGGG
>JBFKNO010000247.1:0-4445 GCA_041629275.1 Nitrospiraceae bacterium | reverse complement strand
TCGAGGGCTTGGAGAGGATCGACCCCGTCGCGTTGTCGAAGATGTTGATGGGGTAGGTCAGGTGGAGGTACCGTTTCGCGCGGGTCACCGCGACGTAGAACAACCGCCGTTCCTCCTCCAGATCGTCCTGCGTGATGAACGAGTAGGAGGACGGAAATCGCCCATCCACCAGCCAGATGACGAAGACACACTGCCACTCGAGGCCCTTGGCTGAATGGATCGTGGACAACACGAGTCGCTCATCCGCACGATCACCCGGTTCCAGATCCACGACGCTCTGATCGGGAGGCTCGAGCGCAAGGTCCGCGAGGAAGTCTCCCAGGTGACCGTACCGCTCCGCCATGGAGTACAGGTGCTCCAGATCCCTCATGCGCTTGGGGTAATCGTCATACTGTTCCTTCAGGATCGGCAGGTAGTAGTCATAGACACGGTTGACCTGATCTGCCGGCGAGAGCCCGTCATCGCCCGCCGCGGCCTCGAGCACGCCCGCCAGCTCCTTGAGCCCATGCCCGATGCGACCGCCCACGCCACGCAACACCTCGGGCGGCCGCGGCGCAGGCACCAGCGAGCTGATGAGGTCCTGCGCTTTCTTCGGACCGACCCCCTCGATGAGCAGCAACAGCCGGTTCCAGCTCACAGCGTCCATGGGATTGGCGATCACGCGAAGATGCGCCAGCATGTCTTTCACGTGGGCCGTTTCGATGAATTTGAACCCGCCCCGCTTCACGAACGGCAGATCCCTCCGCGACAGCTCGATTTCGAGATCGAACGCATGAAAGCTGGACCGGAAGAGGATCGCCATCTCCCGAAGCGGAATTCCCTCCTCGCGAAGATCCAGTATCTTTTGCGCAATGAACCGCGACTGCGCGTTTTCACCCGCCGCCTCCACGAGCGCGGGCAGCGGCCCGTCGAGCTTCCGCGTAAAGAGGTGCTTGCTGTACTTTTCCGCCGCGCCCTGAATGATCTCATTGGCCAAGCTGAGGATCGGCTGGGTGCTTCGGTAGTTCTCCTCGAGCTTATACACAGTGGTCCCGGGGAAGAGAGTCGGAAACTCCATGATGTTTCGAAATGTCGCTCCGCGGAAGCCGTAAATGGATTGCGAATCGTCCCCGACCACCATCACGTGATCGTGCGTCGCGGCCACATGACGAATGATGTCCGCCTGCAGGCGGTTGGTGTCCTGGTACTCGTCCACGAGGACATGGCGAAATCGCTGCGAAATCGCCCGCCTGGCCGACTCGTCCTTGAGGAGCAGGTCGCGCAGCTTGAGCAGCAAGTCGTCATAGTCCAGCAGCTGCCGCTGCGCCTTGCTGCGCTCGTAGGCGACGCTGAGCTTGCGGAGAGAGTCGAGGTGCTCGGCAAAATGCGCGAACTCGGCCAGGACGACGTCTTCGAGCGGCTGCAGCGTGTTGGCACACTTGCTGAACATCTCCGCCACCGTGCCTTTTCTGGGGAACCGCTTGTCCTTCTCATTCAGCCCCAGTGAGCCGCGCAAGAGACCGATCAGGTCCTCGGCATCGCCGCGATCGAGAATCGTGAAGCCGGCCTCCAGCCCGATGGATCGTCCGAAGCGGCGCAGCAGCATATTGGCGACCGAGTGAAACGTCCCGCCGACGACACGTTCGCTCTGGGCTCCGATCAGCAGCCCGGCGCGCTTCAGCATTTCCTCGGCAGCCTTCCGGGTAAAGGTCAGCAGCAATATGGCGTCCGGCTCCACGCCGCTGTCGATCAAATACGCCACCCGATACACGAGCGTGCGGGTCTTTCCGCTGCCCGCTCCAGCGATGACGAGCGCCGGCCCGTCTTTCGCCGTGACCGCCGCCAGCTGCTGGGCGTTCAGTTCCCGCGCGTAGTCCAGAGACAGCCTGGGCCCCTGCGTCCCGTCGGGCCGTCGGAGCACATAGGTCTTGATGTCTCGCTCCATTCGCCGTCTCCAACGCCACTCGCGTCCCTGTTCGAGCCGCGACGACGATGTGTTGTGCAGCCCCACGGCTCGAGACCCGTGGCACCGGTGAGAGCTTCTGCCTTTGCGAAGGCGGGTCTAAGTGATCCGTGCGTGTATAACACACCGTCGATGCGCGTGCAAACGAGCGGTCCGCTCCCGACGACGGCCGCCGCGCCGGGCCGACATCCGGATGAAAAATACCTTCCCTTGGACCACACGACGGATTGCGATATAATGGGCTCGCCACCGACGAACAAAGCCATGGCGACATCCAAAAACCCCCATGCCCGTATCCTCCGCGAGCTCGCGACGCTCATGCTGTCGGTCGCCGGCGAGTCCGTCTCGATGGTGAAGCGTAGCTCGATGGATGCGGCCGCGAAATTGAAGCCCCAAGACGAATGGCGCATCTACCTCGAGTTTCTGAAAATTCTGTTCAATTTTACGGATCGGTGCTCGGCCCTCTATATTCCGGTGAGGGAGCAACCGCAGTTCATGAATGGGTTGGAAGATGCCGTGAGCGAACGGCTCAAGGAAGTCATGGCGCCGATGCTCGCATCGGATGCGGATCCCATGGAAATCGTCGTCACCATCGGTAACACGGTGGCGGAGAGCCGTAACCTGTATGAACGGTACAAGTTTTTGATCACGGAGGACGCAAAGGAGAAGGAGGCCTGCTTCGCCACGCTTGGCGAGCGGGTGGCGGAGGCCATGGGCGCCGCGGGCAACGGCATGGTGGCGTCCTCGGCCATCCTGTGCACCACCGCGGTCATCCCGGCCATGAAACAACTGTTCGAGAACCTGACCGGCGTGGCGCCCCCCTCACAGGAGACCGCCTTCACCCCAGCCGCCTCCGCGGGTACAGCCGACCCGGCCAAGCCCTCGATCGGAAACGAGATCAAGCTCCTCAGCGTCATGGCCAGCATTCAGGGCGAGGAGGTGGACACGCGCTGGGGGTTGCACCCGCAATTTCGGCGCGACCTCACGCCCGAGGAGAGCCGGCGGCTCACGAAGCTGATGAACCGGGCCACCCAGATCCTTGCGGAACGGTACGCGCAGGTCGCATTCTCCGAGAAGTGGGCCTCGTGGCAGAGTCTTGGACATGCCTAGGGACATCCTCCTCAACCGGCGCACGTATCCCCGCCTTCTCGACGCCGTTCCTGTTGGACTGATTACTCGGAGCAATTTACCGTTGACGTCCGCTCCTGCCACCATGTAGCTGGCGCCTCCTATGGCGCCGGTTCTGGCAGCATAAGATGCTGCGGCTACACTGCATATCGGGTTCATGCATCGTCGACGTCGTGCGCCCGGTAAACCGGTAAGGATGTGGTGAATGGACCGGACAGGGAGATCGTGTGAAAGACCATCGGTTCGCTCCTGACTCGACACAGACCTTGCTGGGCGGCCTGGCCCGCCTCCGTGATCTCGCCCACAACCTCTGGTGGAGCTGGAAGCCGGAAGCGCGGGTGCTGTTCCGGGACCTCGACCCCACCCTCTGGCACATGACTCAGCACAACCCCGTCCGCTTGCTGCACGAGATCAAGCCGCAAAGACTCATGGCGCTCGCGGACGATCCGGCCTTCATGCGGCGGTACTCGGGCGTGCTCAAGACATTCGACGAATACATCAGCGCACAGGACAGTTGGTTCCTGGCTAAGTATCCACACTGTCGAGACACCACGATCGCCTACTTCTCGGCCGAATTCGGCCTGCACAGCTCGCTTCCCATCTACAGCGGCGGCTTGGGGATCCTGGCCGGGGACCATTGCAAGGAGGCAAGCGATCTCGGGGTCCCCCTCGTGGGCCTTGGATTCATGTATCCCCAGGGATACTTCCGGCAGCGGCTGAACGGGGAGGGCTGGCAGGAGGCGGAGTACGAGTTCTTCAGCCGCCAGGAGTCCCCCATCGCCCAGGCTCGGACACCCTCCGGATCGCCCTGCGTCATCGATGTCGAGGTGGGCCCGCGAAGGGTCCAGGTCGCCGTGTGGCAGGTGTGGGTCGGGCGCGTCCCCCTCTTCCTCCTGGACACGGACCTGCCCGAGAACGACCCGCAGGACCGCGAGCTCTCGGCGCGATTGTATGGCGGCGACCAGGAAGTTCGTATTCGGCAGGAGATCGTGCTCGGCATCGGGGGCGTGCGCGCGCTGCGCGCGCTGGGTCTCCGGCCTTCCGCCTGGCACGCGAACGAGGGTCACTCCGCCTTTCAATCCCTGGAGCGCATCCGCGAGTACGTGCAGGCGGGGCATGATTTCCACCACGCCGCCGGGCTCGTACAGGCCAGCACCGTCTTCACCACGCATACGCCGGTGCCCGCCGGTCATGATGTCTTCGGGCAGGAGCTGATGGAGCGGTATTTTCGCAACTACTGGCCCCAACTCGGCCTGACCCGTGAGCGGTTCCTCGCCTTGGGCGCCGTCGACGGCTCGCACCGGGTCGGGTTCAACATGACCGCGCTGGCCTTGCGGGAGTCCGGGCATGCCAACGCCGTGAGTCGCGAGCACGG
>JBFKNO010000246.1:0-4469 GCA_041629275.1 Nitrospiraceae bacterium | reverse complement strand
TCTGGCCGCTTCGGTAGAAGGGATAGAGCCCCGGGGCCAGCACGCCCGTGCACCCGCCTCCGAGCTCGAAATCGTATTTGTCCTTGCCGTAGATGTACCAATCTTCGATCCCCGGAAACCCTGCCGCCAAACTCACGGCGTAGTGCACTTCATTGCAGCCGGCGATACCCTGGAGGACCGGCAGCGTGCGCGTCGGGTTCTTGTAATAGTCGCTGGGAAAGGCCTTGTAGAGATCCTGACACATGGAAATGATCAGCGCCCCTGCTCCAGGACTCCACCCAAAGAACACGTAATCTTCTCCATAGACCTTGCCTTCCTCGCGCCCGACCTCGTTCACGATCTGCTCCGCCAGCCCGGTTCCGGTCACGATGAGCGTCATGGCAATCACCCGCAGGTTCTTTCTGAAGGCATGGCGCAACAGCGCGATGGCCTGCGGCTCCAGCTCGGGCTTCGAGGCTGGATCGAAATCCATGCTGAGGAGAAACACCGCTCCCGGCGGCAGTGACTCCATGTAATCGTAGATGGACCGCACCTCAGGGGTCTTGATCACGGGGAGGCCGACTGGATACAGCAGGGGAAGGAGCGTGCAAAGCCCAATCACGACGAAAATAATTCGCCGGTCAATCTGCAGCATTCGGTCAGCAAAATGCATAAATCGTCAGGAGTCAGGCGTAAGGCGCAAGGCGTCGGGAGAACTCCTCTTTGTTTTTCCCCTCACGCCTGACCCCTTACCCCTCACGTGTTATTCCTTGCCGCCACCAAGATACGTTCGCTCCAGGCCGAAGATTATTTTGAGCGACAGCGCGACGGCACCGAGACTGATTCCGATCAGGATGGCCCGGCGCACCGACGCATTCAGCACATTCATGATCCACTGCGAGAGGTCCCCGCTGAGGGGTACGAGGTATTCGCCCAGCGGCACGCGGCCCATCATGACGATGACCGCCGCCAGCAGGAGCAACGCGGCTTCCTTGCTCTTGGCGCGGAACGAACGATAGGCCGCCGAGGCGATGAAGAAGGCGAGGAGCGCGAACATGGTGCCCTGCAACGGCACCATGCCGTAGGTGTAGATCCAGCCGAAGGCGGTCATCACGCCGTCCAGCGTTTCCTTTCCCGTGACCCACAGCCCCACAACGGTGGTCATCGCGATGCCGGCGTAGAGCACCAGGCTGTAGCCCCAGCCCGCCTCTTGTCTTCGGATTTTCACGGCGTGGATATGGAACAGGCTGGTGATGCCCAGCACCAGCGCGAAGAGGCCGATGATCTGAAGCCAATTGGTGACGGTCGTCAGGAGCGCCTCGGACTGGGGGTGTGGCACGTAATACTGCAGGGCGAACACGACGCCTGTGACGAAGGTGAGGAGAAGCGGGAGCTGCCGCCGCAGGAAGGTCATTTGACGTCCCGAAACAGATCCAGGAGGTAGGCGGGCCACTGCGCGTCCAGCCACAGGCCCATGGTCGCCAGCCCGGCGCCCACCACCAGCACCGCGAGGATGACGGCCTTGCCGAGGTCTTGCGCCCTGAGGGTGCCCACCTGGACGGGCTCCCGCGACAAGTAGGCGCTGGCCGCGTACAACTCCTCGCCGATCAGCGTGTAGTCACAGGTGGTGACGAAGAACGGTAATTGATGGTCGGCGTCCGTGCCGGCGATTTGAATGGCGCCCGTGCTGGCTCCGGTCTCGGTGAGCAGCAAGGATTCGGCGTAGTAGTAGCCCATGAAAAAGTTCGCAGCCGGCTTCTGGCGAAGCATGATGCCGTCCACCGCGGCGGTATAGCTGAACTGATCGTCCGTGATGAAAAAGTTGGAGTCCTCCTTGTAGGCGTCCGGTTTGCCCGCTTCGAGGTAGGCCTGCTTGGTAATCTCCTGGCAGACCGCCATGACGATCGGATTGCGGTGCGGGACGATGAGCTCGGTCTCGTACAGGGCCACGCGTTTGCTGACCCGTCCGAGGATGACGGCGGCGGCCAGCGTGGAGGGCGCCCCCATATCCTGTGCGCCGGTGAGGTAGAGAATCGGCTTCCCCAGCTCGGTGGCCCGACCGATGGCCTCGTCCACGGCGTCCAGCCCCGGAATCCTGCGAAGGAAAATTTCTCGGTTCTGGCCCTGCGCGCGGCGCGCGGCGTTGATGCATCCAAACAGTCCCAGCGCGAACAGCACCATGAGCGCAAAGTTGTTGAGCTGTTTCCAGTTGATCCAGTTCGGCTGCGAGACGACGGGACCCAGCGTTATTTCGGCTCGTTCCGAACCGCGCACCGCGGCGACGGCAACGGCATAGAAACGCCCGTCCACCAGCGCCGTCTCCGCGCTCGCCTTGATCTCGTAGTGGTGATCGCCCGGCGAGGAGGACCGTGTCCACCAGGGCAGGTGCAAGTCACGCGCGTAGTGGGTGTCGGACGGGAAGGTTGCCACCAGAGTCCGGTCGCCCGGCCCGGCGTCCGTTGTGTCCGTCTGTGCCGCGTCCTCGAGCCACACCTCGTAATGGACCTCGGGGCCGTCGTATTCGGCCGGCGCCCATCTGACGGTGACGGACCCGCCCCCGTCGCTCGGCGTATCATAGACTTGCACGTCTTGCGGAGGGAGCAAGGTCTCGGCCTGCGTCGTCGAGCCGATCGCGAGCGCCACGACGCAAAGCGTGCCGGAGAACTTCGAGATTAATGCACGCGCAGCGCCGACAGATACTATTCCGCCGCTCATCGTTCCTCGCTCATCGCTCCTCGATTATTTCCACATTCGCCCTGGGCACCGTCATCACCGATCCATCAGCCAGGGCGATCTCAAGGACGCGTGCCCAGCTCTCCGTCTCGATCTGACGAAGCTCGGGTGGCAGTCCCACGACCTGGCCGATCCGGCCGAAGAACGGATCTCGGATGATGCGCGCCTGGTCACCGACCTGAATCCCGGCCCGCTCCGCGGCTTGGCGTTCGGACCAGTGTTCACCCTCGAGAACACCGGCTGGCTCTTGAGCAATCACGATCTCCGGGCGGATCACCCCGGCCCGGATCTGCGTGGCGCCCGACAGCGACGCCTGGCGCCCGGTCGAGCGTGACAGTAGCTCGAATGTCTTCCTGGCGATTGGAATTGCTCCGAACCCCTCGGTGAGCAGGAGCGTGAGCCCCACCTGTTCGGTTCCCGTGATCGCCACACCGAGATCGTAGCCGAGGAGGGCGCGGAGGTCCTCGTCATGGATACCCCCGACCACGAGACCGGCGATGCCGAGCTCCCTGGCGCGCTGCAGGGTGTCCGCGCCGAGAAAGGCACCGCAGACGACGATCTGGCCTTGCATCTCGGCCCGCAGTAATGACGGCGGACAATGGTCGTCCGGGCTGTCGACGGCACGGGCGAGCGTGCCCCAGGTCTCGCCCCCGATCCCGAAGATGCCCTGGACGAGCGCGCAGGGGGTCTCGACCGTGACGCCCTGGTCGGGAATGATCTCCGTCACGCGCCCGCTCACGTAGGCTGCCAGGTCGAGCGGTTGTGGAGGCTCCCGCAGCAGCACCTGGCCCGTGATCGTCGAGGCCGATTCGATCGTGCCCGGAGCGGGCGTCCGAACTTCCGTCTTCAGCCATTTGATGAAGGGCTTGTTCTCGGCGAGCACCTCGTCCTTCTCGACGCGGTCGCCTTCGCGCTTGCCCATATAGTCGAGGATTTCGTCCGGAGCGATGCCGAGGAGGTTCGCGACGTTCACGGCGTGGACCTTCCCGGGCAGCGCCGCCCGCGCGACGATCGTCTGCGGAGTCACGGGGTCGCCGACCCCGACGAGCACCGAGCCCGGTATCGGAAGCTGCCGCCGCTTGTGCAGCAGCGTGTGCTCGGAAACGGTCAAGCCGGGAGTGTATGAATGCGCCATATCGACCTCATGGATGAACCTCAACCCGACGAGGAGGAACGCTACCGCGACCTCTGTCCTGCACGCTCTACCTCCCCAATCCCTCCTTATAAATGAGGGGCAGGAAAATGCCGTTCACCCAGACATAGCTTGCCCCTGATGATTCGGATACAGGTTCACTGCGAGATGCCACTTCTTGATGGCCGCGAGGCGCGCTGCGGGATCTGACGGAAGCTGCAAAGGACGACCCCGTGTATCCATCAAGAGCCCGACCACGCCGCCGGTGACCTCGCGCGTCACCGCCTTGCCCTTCCCCTCGCCAAAATCGAAGGCGCGCGCCGGCCTCAGCTCGATCTGCGCGCGCTCCCCCGGTCCCATGGCGATCAGCTTGAGGTCCCCCACCTGGAGCGTGCCCATTTCGCGCTGACGCCCGTCGCGAAACACGATCGAGTACTCCGCGCACTGGTCGCCGGGCTTGCCCTGACCCCGGGGCGCCACGCAGGTGCCGAGATAGACCAGGCAGTCGCGCACGAAGACCTCGATGGCGGCCGCCTCGTTCACGGTCGAGAGGACGCCCAGGTGCGGCATCATGAAGATGCTGTCCACGGAGAGGACGGTGCACCCCACCGGCTCGTAGGCGTCG